>JAAZDL010000185.1 GCA_012512795.1 Mycoplasmatota bacterium | reverse complement strand
TACTAATTCTTTTTTATTATATTCAATATAAATTATAAAAAGTGAAATAGTGATTATTATAATAGCTATTATTAAATATATATAATTAATATGTAAGTTTTCAATTAGATATCTTATAGATACAAATTCAAAGAAAGATATTTGTTTTAGTATTTTAACACTACTAGAAATAGAACCTATTATTTGAAGCAAATAAGAAATAAACACAAGGGCTAATGATATACCTATCATAGACTTAGTATTTCTAATTACAACTGATAATAATAGTGATAAGAAGAATATTATATAATAAATAATTAATGGAGCAAAACTAAATAATAAAAATTCATTCCATATCATTTGACTACTTAATAATAATCCTATCATATTGACTACAAAAATAATAAAATTAAAAGCAAATATGTATATTATTCCACAAAGTATTTTACTAGTAACTATTTGTTTTCTTGTAACTGGTTTAGATATAAGAAATTCTATAGTTTTATCTCTTTCTTCTTTCCATAAAATGTTAGCACCTAAGATTGATGAATATATACTTCCAAATAAGCATATAAACATATATCCTTCAGTTTTAATCCAACCATATACAGATGATATACTTACAATGTCCATATTAAACATATTAATTATTTCTTCTGGAAATATATCTATTAATTCATCTATCATTTTAATATTCTCATTTTGCATTAAAGTCGGATATATTAAATAAACTACTATAAGCATTAAAGATACTATACTTATCCATAAAATTAAACTTTTAATATTAACTTTTAGTTCTCTTCTTAACATAATACACCTACTTATAATAATGTTTGAATACATCTTCTACTGAAGGCTCTTCAATTGTTATTCTTTTTATATTTATTTTACTAAGTTTTTTTAGAAGTTCATTTACTTCACCGCTATAAATAAACTTTATTGATTTATTATTACTCTCTATAATATTATATTTAAAGTTAATTTTATTTATTTCATCTGATTCAATATAAACTATAGAAAATAAGTCTTTTGATAATAAAGAAACATCGCTTACTTTAATAAGTTTACCTTTTCTTATTATGCCTACTCTATCACATATTTTTTTAATCTCTGATAAGTTATGTGTTGATATAAAAACAGTTTTTCCCTTTTTTTTCTCTTCTTTAATTAATTCATAAAATTCATTTTGCATAAGAGGATCCAATCCATTAGTTGCTTCATCTAATATGAGTATTTCAGGATCATGCATAAAAGTAATAACTATTGCCAATTTTTTTAAGTTACCATATGATAACTCTTTTATTTTTTTATTTCCTTCAAGTTTAAATCTACTAAGTAAATACTTAATTCTTTTATTTAAATCTTTATTATAAAAACTTTTAGAATAATTAATCATTTCTTTTACAGTCATATCATCATAAAGATTAATTTCACTTGGTAAATAACCTATTTTTGACTTTAATAAAATATTACTAGGATCATTTATTTCATTATCAATAAAAACTTCTCCTTCATTTTTATTTATTAAATTCATAATACATCTAATTGTTGTTGACTTACCTGCCCCGTTAGGACCAATAAAACCAAAGACTTCTCCTTTTTTTACTTCTAAAGATAAATCTTTTACACCTAAAGTTTTATCATAATATTTAGTTAATTTATTAATCTTTATCATAAGTCCTCCTTTTTAATTATAATAAAAAACATATAATAAGTCTAATAAAAAAGTATCAATGTAATTATTGATACTTTTGCATTTGTTTCATCATTTGATTAACTTGTTTTTGACTAGGATTTCTTCCCATTCCTCTCATTAAAGATTTTATCATTTCTTCATTAATCGGAGGATTGTCTTTAAGTTGCTTTTGAATAAGTTTTTTTGATACTAAAAATCCTATTACAAGTCCAACTACTAATCCTATAGTTACATATAATATATCCATCCACATAATATCATCTCCTATAAACTAATTCTATCATATAGTTAAATATATATGCAAGAAATATATATTTTTACTCACTTTTACTATATTTTTGTTCTAAAGTTACATCTAATGATAATGAAGAGTCTATTGGTGTATTTTTAGATATAGAACTTTTAGTTACATAGCCATAACCATTATAAGTAACTTTAAATCCTATAATATTGGATAAAGTTGCTACTTCATTTCTTGACCAACCTATAATATTAGGCATCTTATAATCATTATTATTTGTAAGTAAGAAAATTTTATTTTTAATACTAAGTTTTGTATTAGCTTTTGGATATTGATCAATTATCTTATCACCATCTCCAATAATTATAGGTTCCATTTTATATTGAATTAAATCACTTTTCACATCTTCTATTTTTTTATTTATATAACTTTTTGTAGTATATGTAATTGAATCTTCTTCTATACTTTTATCATAAATATTCAAATATGTTGCTACGTCTTTTACAAGACCTTTTACGGCTGTTTTCATATAGTTAGAATTGCTTAATTTAGATGCCGCAACATAGATTATGATTTCAGGATTCTCTCCCGGAAACATACCTATAAAACTCTTAACATAATTTCTAGAACCACTTAAATAACCACCACTAGAAGAAGCTATTTCTGCAGTACCAGTTTTACCTACTAAATCATAACCTTTAATATAATAATCAGTTCCAGTTCCATATTTTGATGATTTATCTACTACACCTCTCATTAATTCAATTAACTTTTTAGCCGTTTCAGGACTACATACTTTTTTAACTTCAGTTCTACTATTTTCTAAAACAATTTCTCCTGTTTCGCTATTTACTATTTTAGATACAATATAAGGTTTAATCATAATACCTTTATTAGATATTGAAGTAAAAGCTTGTATCATTTGAACAGCATTAACAGTAATACCTTGACCAAAAGAAGCAGTTGCCACTTCAGTATTATATTTAAAATTAATTTTACCAACTGTTTCATTAGGAAGAGAAATACCAGTTTTAGTTCCAAAACCAAGTAAAGTATAAAAGTCTTTTAACTTAGCTCTTCCAAGAGATAAACCAAGATTAGAAGCAGCTACATTACTTGATGCCATAAAACCATTATCATATGAAATCTTTCCCCATCCATATTTATTCCAATCTTTAATAGTAGAATCATCAACTTTTAAAGAACCACTTTTGTATAGAGAATCTCCATCATAAATTCCATTTTCCATTGCTGCCATAAAACTAAACACTTTCATAGTTGAGCCAGGTTCAAACTCATATGAAGTAAAAGGATCATAATAAGATTTTATTTCCAATATATTATTGTTAAAACTAGGAGTAGCAGCTACACCTAATATCTCTCCTGTCTTAGCATTTATTACACTTAAAGTAGCCCACTCTGGAGATGCTGTTTCTATTTTAGACATAGCTTGCTCAGTAAACATTTGTATATTATCATCAATTGTAAGATATATATCATTACCAGGAACAGATTTTTCTTCTATTGCAGGTGTATTTGTTATTTGATAACCTTGTACATCAGCTTGATACTCAATATAGCCATCTTTTCCAGTTAATTCATCATTATAAAATAGTTCTATACCCATTTCTCCAACATAATTACCTTCTTCATTTACTTTAGCATATCCTAAAGAATAAGATGCAAAATCACCATTTGGATAATATCTTTTAGTACTAGATATAAAACCTATTCCAGGTATATCTAAAT
>JAAZDL010000184.1 GCA_012512795.1 Mycoplasmatota bacterium | reverse complement strand
GTGAATTCCAGAAAAGTGTGAGCATGGACTTTCCTCTACATAAAATTTATGCAGCGTTTGTCTAAAAAATTATTATTCTCCGTATACTATTTTCTCTAAATCACTTATTCTTTTAAGTAAATCTACATTAGTAACACCTTTACTAGAGTTGGCAAGTTCAATTGAAGATTTTAAATTTCTTATATCAGCCTTAAGTTTAGCATTTTCAGTCTCTAAAGCCCTAAGCTCAGTAATTAATCTCTTAGTAGTAGTCTCGAAATCAATATAATCTTTAATAATCAAATCTAAAAACTGGTCAACCTCTTGAGGTCTATACCCTCTAGCGTCAATTTTAAAGTCTTTTTCAAGAATTTCTCTAGTGTTTAGAAATCTTTTATCCTCATACATCTTTTTAGCCTCTCTTCCATGATAATTTTACGATAATTTTAAGTTTTTGTCAAATGAAAAGCATCTCATACGAGAGATACTTTAGATTATTTTAAATTAATTTTAGAAATATTTTCTTCAAAGTTATTAGTACCAATATCATTTATTTTAATATTATAAATAATTATATTATTTTCATCTTTTGCAGTTAAGATTTTATTTATTTCACTATAGTCAATTTTAATACTTTTAATACTAGAGGTTGAATATAATATATTTAAAATAAAATCTTTATCATCCACAATTTTATAACTAGTATCGTATTTATAATTATATTCTTTTAAGAAGTCTGACACTTTTAATTTACAATTTATTTGTGATGAATCAACTTCTTCCATCTTACATGATTTAAGAAGCGTTTTAATAAAAGAAATATCATAATAAACTGCATTATATTCAATCTTATAGTTTATTTTTTGAGTTTCATGAAGTACACCATCTTTTAAATAATACATTTTTTGATTATAAATCATATATCCTTCTTGATCTAATACATCATCTTTACTCTCTAGTAATATTATACTTTTATCTCTTGCATATTTAAGTGAAGAAATCACATCGTTTTCATTTTTTTCTATTACTAAACTATAGTTATCATTAATTTTATCAAACAATTCAACTACTGTCTCTTTTTTTACCTCATCAATTTTATCTACATCTTTTTCTTTAGGAGTCTTTACAATATCTCCAAACATAAAAACCAATATAGCAAATATAAATATTATTCCAAATAGAGAAATCTCTCTATTTAATTTTCTTTTTTTCTCTTCTTCAGAGACTTCTCTTTTAGTAAAAATTTCTTTTAACATAATATTTCTCCTACCAATCTTTCTTTATTTTTTCCGTTTATATAATCTTTAGCATTCATTTCTTTTTTACCGCTTGGTTTTAATTTAGTAATTATTATTTCTTTATCATTACATTTAACACCTATTCCATTTTCATAAATAGTAGTTATTTCTCCTTGCTTTCCTTTTTTTAGTTCTCCCACATAAGATTCACACACTTTTAATACTTCACCATTAAGTGTTGTATATGATGTAGGAAATGGATATAAACCTCTTATATGATTATATACTTCTTCTGCCGAGGAATTAAAATTTATTTTTTCTTCTTCTCTATTTATATTATATGCATAAGTAACTTCATTTATATCTTGCTTAACTCTTTTAATATTTTCATTAAATATATCCGGTAATGTTTGAAGTAATAACTTGCTTCCAAGTAATTTAAGTTTATCATGAAGAATCCCTACATTATCAGTTTTTTCTATTTTAACTTCTTCTTGAGTAATAATATCTCCATCATCCATTCCAGGAGCCATATACATTATTGTTATACCTGTAGTTTCATAGCCATTAATTATAGCTCTATGAATAGGAGCTCCACCTCTTAATTTAGGAAGTAGTGATGCATGAACATTTATTGCTTTATATTTAAAAGCATTAAGTAATTCTATTGGTATTATTTGTCCATAAGCACAAGTTATTATAATATCAGCTTCTTTGCTTAGTATGTATTCAAATTCTTTCCTTATTTTTACTGGTTGATATACTTCAATATTATTTTTAATAGCCACTTCTTTTATTGGAGAATATTTTAATTCTTTTTTCCTTCCAACTAAAGCATCAGGTTGAGTTACAACCATTATTACATTAGTATTTTCTATTAGCATTTCAAGCACTGGAACACTAAATTCCGGAGTTCCCATAAATATAACTCTTTTATCTTTCATACTCTCACCTTAACTAGTAAAATTATATCAAAAAAAACTTTTTATTACAATTTAGATATTAATATTTATATCAATTATTACATCTTTTAAAATTATAGAATTTATTTCTTTAACTACTTTTATTACTTCATCTGATTTTTTATATTTAATCATTATATTAAATCTATATTTATTTTTAAGTTTAAAAATACTAGCAATAGAAGGACCAAGTATTATATGATCTTTATTTAAATTTTTATCTAGATACTTTCTTACTTTATTAGCCTCATCACGAGCTTTTTCATAACTACTACTTATAATAGTTAGTAAACAAATATAATAGTAAGGAGGATAATTAAGTCTCTTTCTTATATCCATTTCATAATTATAAAACTGCTCAAAATCATTTTGAATAACTGCTTTATATACATAATTATCATGATTATAAGTTTGAATAATAACTTTACCATTCAAATCAAATCTTCCAACTCTTCCAGATGTTTGACTTAATAACTCATATGTTCTTTCGCTACTTCTAAAATCAGGGATTGATAAAGATGCATCTGAATTAATTATTCCGACTAAAGAAACATTTTCAAAATTAAGACCTTTAGATATCATTTGAGTTCCAACTAAAATATTATAATTTCCAGACGAAAACTCTTTTATTAGTTTTTGATGAGCATTTTTAGTACTTGTAGTATCAGCATCCATTCTTAAAACTTTAGTATTATACTTTTTTTCAACAAGACTTTCTAACTTTTCAGTACCTAGTCCTAAATCTTTTATAGACTCTTCATTACATTTAGGACATATATTTGTTTTAGTAGTTCTATATCCACAATAATGACAAGAATAACTATTACTACTTTTATGATATATTAAAGATATATCACAGTTAGGACAAGTATATACATATCCACAATTAGTACATGATAAAAATGTAGAAAATCCTCTTCTATTTAATAGTAGTATTACTTGTTCTTTTCTCATAAGTGCAGATTTTATTTCAAAATCTAGTTTTTCACTTATTATATAATTTCTCTTTTTAACTTCTTTTTCCATATTAACTATTTCATAAGTTGTATTACTAAAGTTTATTCTTGATTTTAAAGACACTAGATGAAAAACATTCTTTTTAGCTCTCGCAAACTGCTCTAAAGATGGAGTTGCACTTCCTAGTACTACTTTTGCATTATTATATTCTCCTCTTTTAAAAGCAATATCTATAGCATTATACTTAGGATTATTTTCTTGCTTATATGTAGAACTTTGACATTCATCAATTACAATTAATCCTATATTATTAAGAGGAACAAATATAGCACTTCTAGCACCAACCACCAAAGATACTTCACCTTTAAGTATCCTTCTATATTCATCATATTTTTCTCCTTCACTAAGAGCACTATGAAAAACAGCTACTTTAGCTCCAAATACATTTTTAAATCTAGAAACTATTTGAGGAGTTAAAGATATTTCAGGAACTAGTACTATAGAAGTTTTTTTACTTTTTATGATACTTTTTATTAATTCAATATATACTTCCGTTTTACCACTTCCAGTTACTCCATGCAAAAGAAACTTCATATCTCTACTATTTATAATTTCATTATATGCATTTTTTTGATCTGAAGTTAGTATTATATTTTTACTTTTTTCTTCTTCATATAAAACTTCTCTATTAATTTCATATTTATTTTCAATAACTATTTTTTTAGTAATAAGATTCCTAAGTGATTGAGAATACAATTTACTTTTTAAATATTCTCTTTCTTTAAGTAAATTTAATATTTCAATTTCCTTCTTATTTCTTTTATTATTTATAATATATTCATCAATATTTACATTTTTATTTAAAGAGAGGGTTGTTTCATATTTTCTATTGATATTTGTTTTAAAAGAAGCTTTTAATGCTTTAGGAAGCATTACTTGGTAGCATGATATTAAATTACAAATTAAAGTATCACTCATATTTTTACCTAAATTTAAAAGTTCTTCATTTAAATAAAAATCTTTCTCTACTATTTTAACTATTTTCTTATAGCTTATATTTTTATCAATATTATTATGTATTTTAATAACAAATCCTTCTACTTCTTTAGTTGCAAAAGGAACTATTACTTTATGACCTACTTTTAAATCTTTTAAAACATCATCAGCAATAATATAATCAAAATATTTGTTAATAGAACTTACAGGGTATTCTACTAAAACACTAGCTAACACTATAAGCCTCTTAAATAAGGGTTGTTTTTAAGTTCATGAGCTACTGTTGTTTTCTCATCATGACCAGGATAAATAGTTACATTAGTAGACAAATATTTAAATATTTTAAGACTATTTATCATATATTCTTCAGTATCTTCATCAAAATTACCAATAGTCTCTTTAAAGATAAAATCCCCTGTAAATAATATATCGTTTTTATCAAAATAAAATGATGCACTATCCATAGTATGGCCAAAAGTCTGTACTACTTTAAATTCAAAAGTACCAATTTTTTCATTAGCATCACTTTTATAATCAACTACTTTTGCTGTTGGATATAATTCTTTCATCTCTTCAAGACAACCTACATGATCAAAATGATAGTGAGTAATTAAAATACCTTTAACTTGTAAATTTCTAGTATTAATTTCAATTAATATCTTTTTAAGATCACTTCCAGGATCTATAACAAGAGCATTAATACCATCATGCACAATATAACAGTTTTCTCTTAAAAAACCTGTCACCACAGTAATAACCTCTATCATATTAAATCACCATTTTCATCAAATATATTAAGAAGTTGATCTAATTTGTCAATAACTCTATATCCATGAGATTCCATTTCTTTAGAAAATCTAATTGCAATACCACCATTTTCTTCCCATTCTATTAAATTACCAGAATAATCATCAACTAATATAGCATCTTTACTATGTACCATTTTTGTTTTAGATATCTCTTTTGGAACAATAATTATAGTAATATCTTTAAATTTGTTTCTTAAATATTCAGTTTTTCTACATGCTTCGTCTAACGAGTTAACATGAGTTAAAAAACTTATTTCAAATCTCTTACTTTCTATAAGTTTATTTATAGAATTTATTGAATCATTTAAAATATTATCATCATTTATAATAGTTGAAAAATCAAATGAAGCATAAAATATTCTTATTTCTCTTTCGTTGCTTACATCTGCTCCACTTTTTTCAAGAGCTGAATATAAATATGGTATTGTATCAAGTACAACTCCATCAAAATCAATATATAGTCTTTTCATAATTATCTCCTTTAATCTATTGTAAACTCAGTTACATTATTTTTATTATCTTTTAGTTTTATTTTTATATCTGAACATTTTCCTTCTTTAACTTTATAGTCAAGTGAAATGCCAGTAAAAGTTTTATCTGATAACTCCTCTATTTTATAAAACGGTGTTCTAAGCAAAAGTACACTTTCAGGATTAGTTCTATATACTTCTCCTTTAGATGTTAAAGCTATATAAAAAACTCCATCGCATTCTTCTGTAAGTGAATCTATTGAAACTACACTGTTTTTTATATTACTATAATTAGATAAAACAATTCCACTATTATCAATAAATACTAGATGACCTCCAGAAGTTATTCTAAGGTTTCCAACTACTGAATTATTACCTCCGTAGTAAAATAGTTTAGAAACATAAATATTTTTCTTGTTACTCCAATTATATATTTTATTATTTATTTTTTCACATATATAATCTTCTGGACAATTATAATCAGCAGGCACTTCACTTACGTTATTACTACTACTGTTATCTTCCTCATTATTATAAAGATTATTATAAGATACTAAGGCAAAAGCTACTAAAATAACTATAAGAATTAACATAATTTTTTTCATAATCCACCACTCTTATACTAATTATAATATAATTGCAATATAATTAAAAATAAAGTGATTATATAAACACTTTATTTACACTTCTTCTATATATACACCATCTAGTGAAAAACTCTTAGTTTCAGTAATTCTAACATTAATTATTTTTCCAATTAAATCTTTATTTCCTTCAATATTCACTAGTTTCATATTTTCAGTATAACCACATACTTTACTTTTATTTTTATCGCTTACTCCAGTTACTAAGCACTTTACTATCTTGTCTTTTTGTCTTTTATTTGATTCATTACTATATTTG
>JAAZDL010000183.1 GCA_012512795.1 Mycoplasmatota bacterium | reverse complement strand
ATACTAGAACTGAAATTTTAATTCAAAAAGCTATGGGTGAACTTATGAAAGGAAGAACAAGTTTTATAATTGCTCATAGACTTTCAACTATTAAAAATGCGGATTTAATTCTTGTCATGGACCAAGGAGATATTATTGAAACTGGTACACATAAAGAACTTCTTGATAGTAATGGTTTCTATGCTAGTCTTTATAATTCTCAATTTGAAAAAATAAACAATTAAAATAGAGTCATTTAACTCTATTTTTTTCTAAGTAACAATCTCATTTCATCAACATGAGATGCAACTTCACTTTTTTCATCTATTAAACTAGCTATTGATTCATTTTTATTTAAAGTTGTTATAATTCTAGCTAGTAATTCATTACCATCAACTATTTCTATCCAAGGTTCATTTTTATATTCTTCAGGAATGTAAGTAAAGTTAGTTGTATATAGTTTTGTAAATTTTCCTTCTTTATATTTTTCTTGGAATTTTGTTATACCATTTACAAATAATGGGAAAGTTATAATAAAATAAATATTTTTAACTCCCATATTAGTAAGCTGTTCAGCTACATCAATTGAACTATCTCCTGATGAAATCATATCATCAACTACTATAGCATCCTTACCAGATACATCAGGCCCTGCATAATCATGTGATATTATTTCGTTTTTACCACCAACTACATTATAATCTCTTTGTTTATAAAAAATACCAAGAGGAGATTTAAATACACTTGAGTAAAATCTTGCTCTTTCAACAGCACCTGTATCAGGGCTAATTATTATTAAGTTATTTAAGTCTATATTTTTTAATTCGTTTTTTAAAAATGATTTTAATATTAAGCCAGTAGGATAAATATTTTCAAATGAGTTAAGAGGCAAAGCATTAGTGATATTCGTATCATGTACATCAATCGTTATAATACTATTAACTCCATAAAATGAATTTAACTCCTGTAAAGCACTAGCACAATCTAGAGATTCCCTGTTTTTTCTTCTGTGTTGCCTTGAAGAGTAAAGAAGAGGCATTATTACAGTTATTTTATTTGCATGGTTTCTCATTGCTATTATTGCTCTTTGAATATCTCTAAAATGGTCATCTGGACTATAGTGATTAACAATTCCACCAGGTAGCGGATAAGTAGTTGAATAATTACCAACATCAGATAATATATAAATATCTTTAGCTCTTACTGAGTCACATATTTCAATTTTTCCTTCACCATTTCCAAATCTAGGTTGTTTAATTGGAACAATTAATGGATTATTATTCTTAAGTATTGTTTGAATATTTTCTTCTATTTTTTTCCCTCTTTCAGTCATACTATTTAAAACAACAAGTCCTAAATCGTTTTTCAAAAAATCACCTCACAATGTTTATTATAGTTTAGAGTTTTTTTAAAGTCAACTTAATGATTTTTGTAAATAAAGTGTACTCTTTATGCGCAGTTATACTAACTTATGTTAGAATATAAACGGAGAGTGATTTATGAGAAATGTCGGTACAGTAGTAAGGGGCATTAGAACACCAATAATTAAAGAAGGAGATGACTTGGCGAAGATAGTTGTTGATAGTATTATAAAAGCAAGTGTAAGTGAAAACTTTAGTCTTGAAGAAAAAGATGTTATTGCAATTACAGAAGCTGTAGTAGGTATAAGTGAAGGGAATTTTGCAACTTTAGAACAAATAGCAAAAGATATCAAAAATAAATTTAATGCTGATCATATAGGAGTAGTATATCCTATACTAAGCCGTAATAGATTTTCAGTATTGCTTTCAGCTATAGCTAAATCAACAAAAAAAATCACTTTATTATGTAGTTTTCCATCAGACGAAGTAGGGAATGATATTTTATACAAAGAAGATTTAATTAAAAATAATGTTAATATATCAAATGATATAATTAATGAAGAAACATATAAAGAAAAATATAGTCATTTTAGACATTTATTTACTGGAGTTAATATGTATGAGATATATAGAGACTTAGTATTAAAAGAAAATTGTGAATTTGAAATGGTATTTAGTAATAATCCAGAGGTTATTTTAAATTATACTCCTTCCATTCTTGCCTGTGATGTACATTCTAGATTTGAAACTAAACAAAGACTAATAAAAGCTGGAGCTAAGCAAGTTCTAACTTTAGATGAAATTTTAAATACATCTGTAGATGGTAGTGGATATAGTGAATTTGGTTTATTAGGAAGTAATCGTTCTACTGATACAAGAGTTAAACTATTTCCAAGAACTGGAAAAGAGTTAGTATATAATATTCAAAAATCTATTAAAGATAAAACAGGAGTTTTAGTAGAAGTAATGGTTTATGGAGACGGAGCTTTTAAAGACCCAATTGGTAAGATATGGGAACTTGCAGATCCAGTTGTAAGTCCAGCATATACTAGTGGCCTAGAAGGAAGCCCAAACGAGATTAAGTTAAAATATTTTTCAGAAAATAAATATAAAGATTTACATGGAGAAGAATTAGCTGAAGCTATAAAAAAAGAAATAAAAGAAAAGAAAAAAGAACTAAAAGGAAATATGGCATCTCAAGGAACAACACCAAGAAGGTATACTGATTTAATTGGAAGCTTGTGTGATTTAACAAGTGGAAGCGGAGATAAAGGTACTCCTGTTGTTCTAGTTCAAAGATATTTTGATAATTATAGTAATGAGTAGTTAATATAACTACTTTTTTAATAACATTTTATGTTAAAATATTATTTAGGAGATAGAAATGCAAATAGTAAAATTTAAGAAAATTGGAAAAAGTAAATATAAAATCTTTTTTGATAATACTGAGATTGTATTATACGAAGATGTTATTTTAAAATATGAATTATTATTAAAAAAAGAAATAGATGTTCATTTAATAGATAAGATAATAGAAGAAAATAAGTTTTATGAGGCATATTACTTATCTTTAAATTATATAGAGATTAAAATGAGAAACAAAAAAGAGATTAATGAGTATTTATTGAGAAAAGAATTTAATAATAAAATAATTGATAAGACTATAAAAAAATTAGAATCACTTAACTTATTAAATACTAAAAAATATATAGAATCTTTTATAAATGATAAAATTAATCTAACTAATTATGGGCCTTTCAAGATTAAAAGGCAACTAATTGAATATGAGTTTGATGAAGAAGAAATAAACAGTTATCTTGATAATATTGACGAAAATATCTGGAGGGAAAAAATAATAAATATAATTAATAAAAGAAAAATATTAATGAAAAATAAAAGTTATATGATGTTTATTAACAAACTCAAAAATGATTTGTTTAATTTAGGTTATGATACATATTTAATAGATGAAGAACTTAGTAATATAACTTATGAATCAAACGCTGTAAACAAAGAGTACGAAAAGTTAAACAAAAAATATAAAGGAGATAAAAATAAAATTATAGCTTCACTTTTAAGAAAAGGATTTATTTATGAAGAAATTAAATCTTGTGTAAATACTGAAGAATAATTTAATTTATAGTTGAAAAAAAATATATTTAGCAGTAGAATTAAAATATAATTCAAAGGAGAGAATATGAAGAAAAATGCGTTTACACTAGTAGAGTTACTTGCAGTTATTGCTATACTTGCAATACTAATAATAATAGCATTACCAAACATATTAAAAATGTTTAATAATGCTAAAAGTGATGTTTTTGTAACTGAAGTTAAAACAGTAACATCAACAGCCGAAAAGAAATTTTTAGACTCGCAAATATCAGGAGAGAACGAAACTACTTTTTGTAGGTGTGAAACTGATTCACTAAATCCACTTAATATGAGCGGAGCAGAGAAAAATTATTATGTTAAATTAAATAATAGTGGAAGAGTAAAATATGTAGTTGTATGGGATGAAGAAAAGTATATCAAATATAAATATACATCAAACAATTCAATAACAAGTTTAGATAGAACAGATATTGTTAAAAATGATAATTTTGGTATTACTTGTGAAAATGTAGTTGATGAGTTAAATCTTAATGCTCCAACACCTATAGGAGATATGACACTATCTGCAGTTTTAAAAGGGAAATTTTATGATGATATGTTAAATATCGACATAAAATTATTAGATTCTGAAGATTTAGAAAATGAAATTACTTATAGAATTTATCAAATGGATTATGATATTGATGAATATGTTTTGATTGATGAAGCAGATATGTATAATAATGAAAATGAGTTTTATTATAGACTCACAACACCAAATAATGTTTGCTCTCATAGATATAAAATAGAAGCATATTATAATGGAAATAAAATTAAAGAGAAAATTATTGAGTCTCAATGGGGATGCGCAACTTAATGTTAAATATTAATTAAAGCTAAATATAATTCAAAGGAGAGAATATGAAAAAAAATGCGTTTACACTAGTAGAATTACTTGCAGTTATTGCTATACTTGCAATACTAATAATAATAGCACTACCAAACATATTAAAAATGTTTAACAATGCCAAAGGTGATGTTTTTGTAACTGAACTTAAAACAGTAACATCAGCAGCTGAAAAGAGATTTTTAGATTCACAAATATCAGGAGGGAATGAAACTACATTTTGCAGAAGTGAATCAGATTCATTAAATCCGCTTAATATGAGTGGTGCAGAAAAATATTATTATGTAAAATTAAATAATAAAGGAAGAATAAAATATGCTGTTGTGTGGGATGATGAAAAGTTTATAAAATACAAATATACTTCATCAAATTCAATTGCAAATTTAAGTAGAAATGATATAACAGCAAATGACAATGTTGGTATTGATTGCGAGACTGTAATTGAAGAATTAGATGTTAATCCTGTAACACCTATTTCAGCAATGGAGTTAAGTTTAAAACTTAGCCATAACAATTCTAAAGTTAAATTAGATATTAAGCTTTTGGATTCTGAAGATTTAGAGTGGGAAGTTTTCTATGAAATTTACAGAGTAGATCCAGAGACTGGACATGAAGAGTTTGTTACTGATGTTGAAAGAACAAACAATAATGATGAGTTTGCGTATACTTACTATGAACCAATGTATGTTTGTTCTTATGCTTTTAGAGTTGATGCACATTACAACGATAGTAGAATAAAGCAAGAATATGTTGAAGTAAGTTGGTGTCAATAAGACACAAAAAAATCACTTTAATAAGTGATTTTATTTTGATGTATTACTTTGTGCTTCATATTGAGCAACTAGTTTTTCATAAGCTTTTTCTAACTCGGAATCTAATATTTTCATATTGTTTTTTTCTCTTAAAGCTTTTAAAGCTTTTATATAAAAACTATTTTCACTCGCAATTTCTTTGCTAATTATATTTGTTATTTCTTCTTTTAAAGTATCATCTAAATTTGGTTTGTCATCTTGTGATGATTTATATATAATATGATAACCATATGAAGATTTTACAGGGATTAAAGTGTAATCTCCTACTTTTAAAGTTTTTAATGATTCTATAACTTCTTTTGCATAATCCCCATCGTTAACTTTTCCTAAAGAACCTCCATTTTTTGAAGTTGATTCATCTTCTGAATACTTTTTAGCAAGAGTTGCAAAGTCTTCACCTTTTTTTAACTTTTCTATAATGCTTTTAGCTTCTTGATATGCATTTGTTTCTGCTTTGCTTTTATCATCATCAGATGCACCTTCTGCCGCTTTAGAAGTAATTAATATATGACTTGCCTCCATATCTCCAACTACTTCATTTTCATAATATTCTTTTATTTGTTTATCACTTACTATTTCTTTAGCATAATCCTCGATCCATAGACTTCTTTTATAATTTAAAGAAATAGTTTCTCTGAATTCATCTTCTCCTGATACACCATAGTAATAATACACATAAGTATCAAAATCAGCATTCATTTCTTTAGCAGAACTTTTAGCAGTTTCAACTGATTGTTTTACATATTTTTTTTCTGCATCTGTAGTTT
>JAAZDL010000182.1 GCA_012512795.1 Mycoplasmatota bacterium | reverse complement strand
AAGATGCGTTAATAGTTCTTCCATCTCCCCATTTTCTAATTGCTTCTATTTTTTGAGGATTTGTTTTACTTATAGA
The DNA here is from genome assembly GCA_012512795.1 of Mycoplasmatota bacterium. GTDB lineage: Bacteria > Bacillota_I > Bacilli_A > RF39 > UBA660 > CAG-1000. Next base: position 2,122 of record JAAZDL010000182.1, on the reverse strand, counting down.
TGAACAACTATCAAAATAGTCTAATAAATATTGTTTTGTTAATGTTATATTATCAGCTATTATATTATAAGAAATATCTCTAATACCAGCCTCTATATCAGAAGAAGCAAATCCTTCAGTTTTAACTATTAATTTTTCAAGCAGTTCATCATCTATCTTAATACCGATGTATTTGCTTAAATACATTCTTATTATTTCGCTTCTTTCTTTTTTATTAGGTAAATCAACAAAGAACATTTCGTCAAATCTACCTTTTCTAAGAAGTTCTGCTGGTAGTTCATCAACATCATTAGCTGTAGCGACAACAAAAACTTCTTTTTCACATTCTTGTAACCAAAATAAGAATTGTCCAACCATTTTAGATGTTACACCATTAGAATCTTTCATTCCTGATAAACCTTTTTCAATTTCATCTATCCATAGTATACAAGGAGCTACATGTTCGGCTGTTTTTAGTGCTGCTTTAAATTGTTCTTCACTTTGACCGACATACATTCCTTGAACTAAAGCTAAATCAAGTAAATAAAGTGGTAAATTCCAACTTCTTGATATTGCTTTAGCAGTTAAACTTTTACCACAACCAGGAACTCCAACAACAAGTATACCTCTAGGGGGTCTAATTCCCCTTTTTTGTAGTTTTTCTTTATTGTTGACATCGTATAGTTTCTTTTTAGATACAAGCCATTTCTTAAGATTATCAAGACCAGCATAAACTATATTATCAGTTTCAATTTTTTCTAAGCCTTCCATATTAGAAAACAACTTACTTTTAGCAAATTTCAATTCAACCAAGTCTTCTTTTGTTATCTTTTTTTGTGCGATTAGAACTGACACTACATTCTTAATTTCAGCTTCACTAAGTCCGAGTAAAACAACAGAAGCTTCTTTAAAATCATCATCATTCCATTCGAGTTCTATTTGAGATTTATATTTATCTAAAAAACCATGTAATAAATTTAATATTTCACTTTCAATAGGAAGAGATAACTCTATATTCATTCCTAATCTTTTTAAATTAGTCCAAATATTACCATCACTTATAATAACTATTGAACAAGATCTTTCTTCACAGCTATTAACAATATCACATAGATATCTACTAACAACATTATCATCAGATAGTCCATCAACATCAGTTAATAAAAATGTGATATTCTTTTTAGTTTTAATTTCATTATTTATAAATGACAAAATACCAAGTAATGTTTTTTCATTGCTTACAAGTTCATTATTATCAATATTATACATACCTTTTGACATTGAGTGAACAAATATACTAGAGTTTTCTTCTTCATTTATAGATTTTAAGATATTTATAACTCTTGATTTTTCCATTGTTTTTACAGAGATGAAAGGTATTCTTGCTAATAAATAATTTTTTAGTTTTAATTTTGTTTCTTCATAATTCATAATTCTTTAACCTCTATAATAACTATCAATTTTATTTTGTATAAGTTCACTATCAATACCATCATCGAAATATGGTTTTATAGCATCTAACATACTGTTATTTGACTTATATATACTTTTAATTAACTCTTCTTTGTTTTCATTTTCTACTATTTTTATATTTGCAATTTTAATATTAAACTCTATTTCATTAACAAGATCTTCGAGTTCAAGAGAAAATTCATCAATATTCATATGTTTTGCTAGTATTTTTGATTTAAGTGAGTAAAATGCATTATCAAGTCTATCTTGTATTAAATTTGATAAATGATCAATGAATCTAAAGTATCTGTCTCCTTTTAAATAAATATTAAGATTATTTAATTTATCTAAAACTTTTTCACTTCTAACTTCATTAGAAATAGTGTCTAAATAAACAATTAATTCATAATAAGTCATCATAACTCACCTCTATCTACTTGATCAAAAGGCGGCTCTAAATCCCATTCTGGTAGTTGTATTGTTTCATTATCTTCAACATTAGAAACAATATTATTTTCTTCATTATTATTAAGTTCAGTTTCAAATTCTTCCATTATATAATTCTACCTCCTTATAATAAACTCATCTTTATTAAAAGAATCTATAAATCTAATAAAAGATTCTTTATCTTTATTGTTATGTTTTATAATATAATTTAAATCTACTATTTCAGCTATAACGTTATTAAGTT
>JAAZDL010000181.1 GCA_012512795.1 Mycoplasmatota bacterium | reverse complement strand
GTACATATAATTGACGATTGTTTTACACTTTGTCTTGATTTTAATTTTGTTAATTATTATAATAAATATTAAGAGTAAAAAGAAGTATTTACTCATGGGAGGTTTATATGTCAAAGATTGATGATAAAAAAACATCAACTAAATTAAGTGAAGAGTTTATAGAAGACGATAGTGACAAAAGAGTAATAGTTTTTGTAGTTATAGCTATTTTGATTATTATGATTACAATCGTTGGTATTTTAATTGGTTGTCAGAAAAAGGAGGTTGTTACTCCTGATGATGAACAAGATATTGTAATTCCTGTTGAAAAAGATGAAGATGAAGAAAAAGATGAAGAAAAACTAGTGGATCGTATAGTAGTTAAAAAAGTAACTTCTACTTCTAATAGTTCAAAACCAACTACTGGAGGAGAAGAAAATAAGAGCGTTTATAAAGTTGTTTATCTTTATGATGATCTTATGTCATATTACGTAAGTGATGTTAACGAAGGAGATACTGCAGAGAAATATATTCCAAAAGGGTATAGTTCTTGTAAATACTATACTACAGCAGAATTTAAAGAAGAATTTGATTTTAATACTAAGATAAAATCAGATACTGAAATATATCTAGAGTGCGAAATAATAGAATATACAATTATTTATGATAGAGATACTACTAATCCTAAATCTTATACTGTAAATGATACAGATACAGAGTTAAGCGATATAGATAGTACTAAAATATTTATAGGATGGTATAGTGATAGTGCATTTACTAATAAAGTAACAGCATTAACAAATAGTATTGTTGAATTTGCTAATGAAAATAATGAAATATACCTGTATGCTAAAGAAGTAGATGATGTAACAGTAGAATACTATGGATTTAGCGGCAAAGATCATGCAGATGTTCTTGATGTAGATGGAGCTAAAACATACGAAGTACAAGGGCCTTCAAATAATGATAACATTTGTGCATCTGGAACTAAATTCCTTGGATGGACACTTGAGGAGTTTGGTAAAGTAATAAATGCTAATCCTGGAGATACAATAAATGTTAAGAAAGATACAACTTATTATGCAGTTTGTGGAGAAATTAAAGTTATCTATACTAGTGAAGGAAAGACTGTAGAAGAAATAGGATATACTGAGAATGATTTATTAGATTATAATTTGCCAACAGCGGAAGAACTAGATATGGAAGTACCTACTTATTTTGTAAAAGTAGATGTTCCAACTGGTACTAGTAAAAAAGTTGTAGCAAATGAAAAACCTCAAATTGACTATGGTGAAATTAAATTAGAAGATGTATCAGGCAAAGAAGGAACAGGGTATACAGCAGCTGTTGATGATAATGTTGAAGAACTTGAGAAAGAATTTGCTGGATGGAGTAAAACAGTTACTGATCCATTTGACGGAACTGTTGAAGAAGTTAAATTACCAGAGGAATTCGTACCTGATGCAGATATTACATTAAACGCAATATGGGAAGAACAAACTCTTGAATTTAGTGAAACTTAAAATATTAAGCATTCATATATGAATGCTTTTTTATTGTTATAAAAAATGATATAATTATATAGAGGTTAATATGCATGTAGTCGTAAATGGAAAATTATTTAATTTATATATTGAAAAAAAGAATAATAAAAATATGTATTTAAGAGTTAAGAAAGATGGCATATATATTACTAGTAACTACTTAATATCTAATAAAACTATTCTTGAATTTATAGAAAAAAATGCCTCTTCAATTATAGAAATGGATAAAAAAGTACAAAAGAAAGAAAAGAAAAAAGAAGAATTCTATTATTTAGGTAAAAAATATGATGTTGTTAAATTAAATACAATTAATAAAATAGAGTTTGTAGGAGATAGAGTGTTTGTTAAAAATGTTTCATATTTAAACACATTTCTAGAAAATGAAGCTAAAAGGATATTTAATGAAAGGGTAGATGTATGTTTTAATTTATTTGAAGAAAATATTCCTTATCCTGAAGTTGCTATTAGAAAAATGAAGAGAAAATGGGGTTATTGTAACAAAAAAGAAAAATTGATTAAGTTAAACTTTGAATTAATTAAATATTCTATAAATGAAATTGATTATGTTATTATACATGAATTATGTCACTTTTTAGAGTTTAATCATTCAACTAATTTTTGGAAGTATGTAAAAAAGTATAAAAGTGATTATAAATCATCACAAAAAATATTAAAGGAGGAATAGTATGCTTATAAGTTCTAAAGATAATAAGAAAATTAAAAAAGTAAGAAGCCTTTTAGATAAAAAAGAATCTATTAAAAACAATTCATTTATTGTTGAAGGTGAAAATTTGGTAATAGAAGCTTATAAAAATAACTTATTAGTTGAACTTTATGTTTTAGAAAATACAAAAATAGATTTTGAATTTGAATATGATAATGTAACACTTGATGTTATGAAAACTATGAGTGATTTAAAAAGTACTCCTAGAATGATTGGTGTTGTATCTATGAATAATAATCATTCTACATATAAAAAAGTAGTTATACTAGATAATATACAAGATCCTGGTAATGCAGGAACTATTATTAGAAATGCTGTAGCATTTGGAGTAGATACTATAGTCTTTTCAAAAGATTCTGTTTCGCCATATAATGAAAAAGTTTTAAGAGCAACTGGTGGGATGATATTTAATATAAATATCATTATAGATGATATAGAAGTTATAATTAAAAAACTAAAAGAAAGTAATATATGTATAATAGGGACATCATTAAAAACAAAAACTTTTCTTCAAGGAGTTGAAAAATTTGATGAATATGCTATTATATTAGGCAACGAAGGTAATGGTGTTAGTAATAAAATTATTAGTATGTGCGACAAAGTAATTAAAATTAATATGAGTGATTCTTGTGAAAGTTTAAATGTTGGAGTAGCTAGTGGAATTATACTACATTATTTATATAAGGAGTAAATTATGGATGATTATATTTATATAGGTAAAATAGTTAATACACATGCATTAAAAGGTGAAGTGAGAATAATTAGTGACTTTGAATTTAAAGATAGAGTATTTAATATAAATAATAATTTATATATTGGAAATAATAAAAATAAAGAAACTATAGAGACTTATAGACGGCATAAAAACTATGATATGGTTAAATTTATAGGAATAGACAATATTAATGATGTGTTAAAATATAAAGGTAATACAGTATATATTTTAAGTAGTCAATTAATATTAAATGATGATGAACTTCTTAGTGATGATTTGATAAATATTGATGCTATGTATGAAAATATAGTTATTGGTAAAATAAAAGAGTATCAAAATAATAATGGAAATAAAATTGTTAAGATTAATGATATATATATTCCTTATAATAAAAACTTTATTGAAAAGATAGATATTAAAAATAATAAAATATACTTTAAAGATATTTGAGGTTTCTTATGAAAATTGATGTTTTAACTTTATTTCCAGATATGTTCAATTGTTTTTTAACAGAAAGTATTATAGCTAGAGCTATTGTTAAAAATAAAGTTGAAATAAATATTATTGATATAAGAAATTATACGACTTACAAAAACAATCAAGTTGATGATTATCAGTTTGGTGGTGGTGGTGGGATGGTTCTTATGTGTGAACCTGTGTTTAATGCTATTAATAGTGTTAAAAAGAAAGATTCTCATGTTATTTTACTAACTCCAAGAGGTAAGACATTTAATCAAACTAAAGCTTATGAATTTTCTAAATATAAGCATTTAATAATATTGTGTGGGCATTATGAAGGTTTTGATGAAAGGATTTATTCTTTAGCAGATGAAATAGTGTCTATTGGAGACTTTGTATTAACTGGAGGAGAGATTCCATCTATGATGATTATAGACTCAGTTGTAAGACTTTTAGACGGTGTTATATCTAAAACTAGTTTAGAAAGTGAAAGTTTTGATGATGGATTGCTTGATTATCCTGTTTATACAAAACCAAGAATTTTTAATGATATGGAAGTACCTGAAGTATTACTAAGTGGTAATCATAAACTAATAAATGAATATAGAGAAAAAGAAAGAAAGAGAATTACAAAAGAATATAGAAATGATTTATTAAAATAAGGTGGGTATGGTTATGAAATATATAATAGATAAAAATAATTCTGCATTCAAGTTAATGTACTACAAAGTAAGCATGGTAGGACTTGATGTTACACCTAAAAATGCTTCTTCTGAGATAACTATAAAAGCTAAAAAAATATTACTAGTAGATAAAACTCTTAGAGAATCATATATAAGACAAAGAATAAACAAAAAATTAGATAAAGTAATAGAATTTATGTTACGTATTTTAAATGATGAAGATACTACTGAAGGTGATGTTGGTATGGTCTTAGATGAAATTAATAAACTAAAAGGTATTATTATAAATAAATATAGAGAACATATGATAGAAAGTGAATATAAATCATTTCTTACTAAATTAATAATAGTAGAAGAAGAATTTAAAAAGAATTATAATCAAAAGATATATACAAGTTATTTAACAAATAGTATATATGAAGAACAAATAAGTGAGGGTAGAAGTAGATAGATGAAAAATGAATTTAAATTAATGAATTTGAAAGGTACTAATGATTTTCTTCCTGAAGAGCAAATCATTAGAAATAAAATAGTTGATACACTTAAAAAAGTATTTGAGTCATATGGTTATTTGCCACTTGAAACACCGATACTATGTTATTATGAATTATTAGCTAGTAAGTATGCTGGTGGTAGTGAAATATTAAAAGAAGTGTATAAATTATCTGATCAAGCTGATAGGCTTATAGGTCTTAGGTATGATCTTACAGTACCTTTTTCTAAAGTATTAGGTATGAATAAAGGAATTATACTTCCCTTTAAAAGATATGAGATAGGAAAAGTATTTAGAAATGGTCCTGTTAAAGCAGGTAGAGCGCGTGAGTTTTATCAATGTGATGTAGATGCTTGTGGACTTGAAAGTCCATATGCTGAGGTTGAGTATTTTTCTATGACTAAAGATGTTTTTGAAGCTTTAGATATAGAAGTTGAGGTACATTATAATAATAGAAAGTTTTTATATGGGTTACTTGAACATTTAAACGTTAATAAAGATGATATATCTAAGTTTATTGTATGTGTTGATAAATTAGATAAATTAAGTGAAGAAGATGTTAAAGGTGAATTAAAAGAGTTTGTTAATGGAAATATAATAGAAGAAGTATTTGGTTATTTTAAGCTTGATTTTAACACTTTATTTGACAAGTTGAATGAAAGTAATGTAACACTATTAAAAGAAGGTTTAGATGAGTTAAATAAGTTAAATATACTCTTAAAAGAACTAAGTATGGATAAGCTTTGTATATTCACTCCCTTTTTAGCAAGAGGTTTAGATATATACACAGGTAGTGTATGGGAAATATTTACTAAAGATAAAAGTTTTACATCAGCTGTAGGTGGTGGTGGAAGATATGATAATATAATTACAAAGTTCCTAAATGATGGGCAAGTGTACCCAGCAATTGGTTTTTCCTTTGGACTTGAACCTATATATGAATTATTAAAAACAAGAGAAAGCTTCCAAGTTAATAAATATGATATATATGTT
>JAAZDL010000180.1 GCA_012512795.1 Mycoplasmatota bacterium | reverse complement strand
CTATACTACTTAATAAAGCTAAAACAAATCCGAATATAGGTATTAACCAGTACTTATCTACATTTTCGTATATATATATATTTATAAGAGAAAAGTAATGCATTGCATAAGGAATTTTAAATATTAAATAAAGTACGAATCCTCCAATAAATCCTTCAGATACAATTTCAACAGCAATAAAAGTTAACCATGAGGCTAATATAGTTACTGAAATATGTAAATTCTTTTTTATATATAGATAACTTAAATTAACATAGAAAATACCATGAAAAACAAAAGTTAATAAATAGCATATAGCTGATGATATAGGATTTGTAAGAAAATATTCATGTCCAAAAAATGAAGCAAAATTTCTTAAAATATCACTATTATTAAAATTGTTTGTTAATAATACAGATATTAAAAAAGTAAATATTAGCAAAACAGGTATTAATAGTGCATATTTCAATGATTTTATATAATGATCTTTAATATAATCTTTGTATTTTTTTCTTGTTAATACATTTTTATAAAAACCACTTTTTAGCTCTTTATGTAGATTCCATACACTTACGATTATAACCATAAGTGGACCTAATAACGTTAAATAATATAAACTATATATAACTGTAAAATCAAAGTAAAGAGTTAATGCATCTTTTCCAACTGGTTTCCCTAAGGCGACTACTTCACAAGCGTCAGCAACACCTTCTTCGTTACATAATTTATAATTGAAATCATAGGCATCCATATCGTAAGTTGTTGTATTTTTAAATTCTATAATTGAAGGAATAAGTAATACTAAATAAATTGATAGTGATATAAATAAAGGAATCATTTTTTTAAGTTTAGTTATCATATTTGTCTCCATTACATGGATTGTTAGATAGGGTGTATTATTTCTATTAACTAAAGTATAACACACTCATTTTATTTATACAATTTTTCACAATAAAAAATCACTAGTATTAGTGACTTATTTTTACTTTGGTGACCCGTACGGGATTTGAACCCATAAATGCACGCGTGAAAGGCGTGTGTGTTAACCGTTTCACCAACGGGCCATAAATATTTGGTGGGCCTGAATAGACTTGAACTATCGACCTTGCGCTTATCAGACGCACGCTCTAACCAGCTGAGCTACAAGCCCATTTACCTGTCTTTTTTGGCTGACTTCATAATTTTATAATATTTTTTTGAATTTTGCAACCTTTTTCAATAAAAATGTTAAGAAAAAACATATTTATTGCAAAAAATAATGACTTATAGTATTATTAAATAGAAAGTAGGAGATTATAAATGTTACCAAGTACATTAAATAGAGTTGTATCTTTTTTAATATTTGTATTACTTATAACTTTTATCATGTCAGCTATATTAATGATAGGCGGCTCAAAGTTATTCAAAAGAGCAAATAAAAATCCGATAACTGCATATTATCCTGTTTTAAACTTGTTTACTTTACTTGAAATAGCAGAGATGTCAACATTTTTTGGAATGTTATTTTTTCTACCAGTAATTAATATATTTGTTATATCTTTAATGTCATTTAAAGTAGGTAAACAATTTAAGTGTAGTACTTCATATAAGCTTGGATTGGTATTCTTACCTTTTATATTTTATCCATCACTTTCATTTAGTGATAAAAAATATAAAGTAACTGATGATCAATTTTTTAAAGAAATAGAAAATGTAAAAGGTGAAAGTATAAATTTAATGACTCAAGAAGAAATAAATCAGCAAAATTATGAAGAAGTTCCTGAGGTGAATGTTGATTCAATATTTAAAAGTAATATTGATTTAATGGAAAAGGTAGCACCTTACAAAGCTGCTAAAATCGATATATTAGGAATGGAAAAGCTAGAAAACAAATCGACAACGGATGAAGAAAATATTTTTACTCCAATTGATGTTGCTCCTGTTTTAGAACCTGTCAAAGAAGAAGAGGAAAAAGAAGATAGTAAATTTGTTAGTGAACTTGAAAAAGAAGATGAGGTAGAATATATAGATTTGTAAAAGTGTAAACAAAAAGTTTACACTTTTTATTTATTTATGTATAATAAAAATGTATGGAGATAATTAGAAATGGCAGAATATAATGAAAAATCAATAAAAATATTGGAAGGTCTTGATGCGGTAAGAAAAAGACCTGGCATGTATATAGGTTCTACTGATAAAAAAGGTATGCATCATTTAGTATGGGAAATTATTGATAACTCAATAGATGAAGCTATTAATGGTTATGGTAATAAAATAACTGTAACTTTAACTAAAAGTGGTAGTGTAATAATAAGCGATGAAGGTAGAGGTGTCCCTACTGGAAAACACATATCAGGTAAAAGTACTCCTGAGGTAATATATACTGTATTACATGCTGGTGGAAAGTTTGAAAGTGATGGTTATAAAGTTTCCGGTGGTCTTCATGGTGTAGGAGCATCAGTTGTAAATGCTTTATCTAAATGGATGAAAGTTACTATTAATAGAGATGGAAAAGTACATGAAATATCTTTTAAAAAAGGTGGAAAACTTGATAAAGATTTAAAAGTTATTGGAACTACTAAGTCTACTGGTACAACTATTGAGTTTCTTCCTGATGATGAAATATTTGGTACTTCTAAATTTAGTTTTACAACTATATGCGAAAGAATGCAAGAAAGTGCTTTTCTTATAAATGGCCTTACTATGGAAGTAATAGACGAAGAAGATAATAAAATTAATACATATAGATATGAAAATGGATTATTATCATTTGTTGAATATATAAATGAAGATAAGAACGCTGTTCACAAAGTTATAAGTTTTGATGGAGAAAAAAATGGAATAGTTGTTAATATCGCAATGCAGTATACAGATACATATAATGAAAACATTTTATCATTTGTTAATAATGTAAAAACTATTGATGGGGGAACTCATGAAGTAGGTTTTAAAACAGCATTAACTAAAGTATTTAATGAATATATTAAAAGTAATAATCTTTTAAAAGAAAAAGATGGTGTTCTTGATGGAAGTGATACTAGAGAAGGTTTAAGTGCAATATTAAGTTTAAAAATACCTGAGAGTTTACTTCAATTTGAAGGCCAAACTAAAGGTAAACTTGGTACTCCTCAAGCAAGAAGCATAGTAGAGAGCATTGTATATGAAAAATTATCATTTTATTTAGAAGAAAACAAAGAGACTGCTTCTTCTATAATGGACAAAGCTTTAAAAAGTAAAATAGCTAGAGAAGCTGCTAGAAAAGCAAGAGCTGAGGCAAGAGCTGGAAAAGGAAAGGGAAAGCAAGAAAAAATATTACTTGGTAAATTAACTCCTGCTCAAAGTAAAGAACGATTAAAAAATGAATTGTTTATAGTAGAAGGTAACTCTGCTGGTGGTACTGCTAAAAGTGGACGTGATAAAAAATATCAAGCCATTCTCCCTTTACGTGGAAAAATTATAAATTGTGAAAAAAGTACAGTAGCAGATCTTTTTAAAAATGAAGAGATAAATACTATTGTTCACGCTATAGGAGCAGGTGTTGGTAATGAGTTTGATTCTAGTGAGTCCAATTATGGAAAGATTATTATAATGACTGATGCTGATGATGATGGTGCTCATATTCAAACTTTACTTTTAACATTCTTTTATAGATGGATGAGAGAATTAATTGAAAAAGGAATGCTTTATATAGCAGTGCCTCCTTTATATTTAGTAAAATATCAAAAAGATAAAAAATATATTAATACAAATGAAGAATTAAATGAATTTAAAAGTACTTATAAAGGCAACTATACAATTCAAAGATATAAAGGACTTGGTGAAATGAATGCAGATCAGCTTTGGGAAACTACTATGGATCCTAATAATAGAACTTTAATTAAAGTTAGTGTTGAAGATAAAGCTTTAGCTGAAAAAAGAGTTGGAATTTTAATGGGAGATAATTCTGAAGTAAGAAAAGAATGGATAGAAGAAAACGTTGAGTTTACTCTTGAAGATAATTTTAAGGTGGGAAAATAATGGCTAAGGAAAATATAATTGAAAAAATAAATGATTTTGCTCTTGAAGAAATAATGGGAGAGCGTTTTGGTCGTTATGCTAAATATATTATACAAGATAGAGCTCTTCCGGATGTAAGAGATGGTCTTAAACCTGTTCAAAGAAGAATTCTTTATTCTATGTATAAAGATAAAAACACTTATGATAAAGAAACTAGAAAATCTGCTAAAACAGTAGGTAATGTTATTGGTAATTATCATCCTCATGGAGACACATCAGTTTATGATGCGATGGTTCGTCTATCTCAAAAGTGGAAACAAAGATCTATTCTTGTTGATATGCAAGGAAATAATGGTTCTATTGATGGAGATGGTCCAGCAGCAATGCGTTATACTGAAGCTAGACTTGCTAAAATAAGCAATATTTTATTGGAAGATTTAGAAAAAGAATCAGTTGAAATGGCGCTTACATTTGATGATTATAGTTATGAACCAACTGTACTTCCTGCACATTTTCCTAATTTATTAGTTAATGGGTCTACAGGTATTTCGGCGGGATATGCAACAAATATACCACCTCATAACTTAGGCGAAGTGATTGACGCTACTATAAAAAGAATAGATAGTCCTAATTGTAGATTAGAAACTATTATTGATATTGTTAAAGGACCAGATTTTCCAACTGGAGGAATAGTTGAAGGAAAAGATGGAATTATAAGCGCTTACACTAATGGTAAAGGTAAAGTAGTTGTAAGAGCTAGATATGAATTTGTTAATGTTAAAGGAAAAGAATCTATTGTAATTACTGAAATTCCTTATGATACTTTAAAAGGCAATATTATTAAAAAAATAGAAGAAATAAGAATAGATAAAAAAATTGATGGAATAATTGAAGCTAGAGATGAATCTGATAAGAATGATGATCTTAGAATAGTTATAGACTTAAAAAAAGATGCTAATAAAGATTTAATTATAAATTATTTGTTTAAAAATACAGATTTACAAGTTAATTATTCATTTAATATGGTTGCTATTGTTAATAGAACACCTAGAGTTTTAGGTATATTAGAAATATTAGATGCATTTATTAATCATAATAAAGATGTAGTTACAAAGAGAACTGCTTTTGATTTAAATATCGATGAAAAAAAATTACATATAATAGAAGGGTTTATAAAAGCACTTGATATTCTTGATGAAGTAATTAAGACTATTCGTAAAAGTAAGAATAAATCAGATGCTATTGATAATTTAGTTAAAGAATATGAGTTTACTAAAGCTCAAGCTGAAGCTATAGTAATGATGCAGTTATATAAGTTAACAAATACTGATGTAACTGATTTAAAAAATGAATATGACAGATTAATAAAAGAAATAGAATATTTCAAATCAATACTTAGTAGTGAAGAAATACTTTTAGGAGTTATAAAAGATAAACTTAAAAGTATAAAGAAAGAATTTTCAGATGAAAGAAGAACTACTATAAAAGATGAAATAAGTGAAATAAAAATAGATACACTAGATATGGTAAGTAAGGATGATTTTATAGTATGTGTTTCAAAAAGTGGATATGTAAAGAAAGTTTCTTTAAAATCATATAATTCTAATGAAAATGAATATCCAGGTGTTAAAGAAGATGATTATATTGAAGGCTTTTATAAACTTAATAATTTAGATACTATTTTATTATTTACTAATTTAGGTAATTATTTATATTTACCAGTTAGAGAGATACAAGAAGCCAAATACAAAGATTTAGGTAATCATATATCGAATTATGTTGCAGTAACTGATGGAGAAAAAATAGTAAGATCTATTGCTGTAAATGAGTTTGATGATAGTTATATAACTGCATTTACTAAATATGGTATGGTTAAGAGAATGATTTTAAATTCTTTTGAAATAACTAGATATACAAAACCAATTAGTATGTTTAAACTAAAAGAAAAAGATGAGTTAATATCAGTAAGTAGAAATAATGATGAAGAAGTAGTTGTAATAACTAAAAGTGGTATTTCTTTAAAATATAATACTGAGGAAATACCAATTGTTGGATTAAAGACAAGTGGTGTTAAATGCATTAATTTAAATACAAAAGATTATATAATTAATGCATTTGTAATAAATCCTAATAAAGAGCATTTAACATTATTTACAAATAGAAATACTGCTAAGAGGATAAAATTAGATGATATAACTAAAACATCAAGAGCAAAAAAGGGAAGTTTGATAATTAAAAGTCCTAAATCAAAAGAATACAGTATATTTAGAGCATTTAATACTACAAGTAAAACAATATTTGGAATTGTGGATAAATCAATTGGATATATAAAAGCAAGTGATATTAACATTTTAGATAAATTAAGTGTAGGAAGCACTATTACAAAGAAAAATATAGAAGATGTTTTTGTTGTTACTAAATTAACAATTTTAGAAAAAAATGAAGAAACAGAAAGCAAAGAAAAAGAGGCTAAAGAAGAACCTAAGAAAGAAAAAATAGTTAATTTAACAATGAGTGATTTCTTTGAAGAATTTAAAATATAAAAAACTTTTAAAAAAGTGCTTGACAACTAAATATAAGTTTGATATATTTAAAACACAAAGAGAAACTAATTTAATTTATTAAATGATATTTCTCTTTGTACTGAAGAATTTAATTTATTAAGTTCTTCATTTTTTTTTGCTTTAAATAATTGATATAAAATAGTAAGTGTTGTATAATTTTAAATATAATAGGAGAACGAAAAATGAAAAGAAATGCATTTACATTAATAGAGCTTTTAGCAGTAATAGGAATACTAGGAATACTAATATTAGCAGTAGTACCAAATGTAATAAAGATATATAATAATGCTTTATTAAAAACAATGGAAACCCAAGAGGCAAATGTGAAAAATGCTTCTAAATTATATGTAGAGGATTATTGTATAGATCCAATAGATAATACATATATATGTCCAAGTAGTTATGAGAACGTAGTAAATAATGAAAGGTATGTATGTTTAAATAAATTACAAAGTGGAAGCGATAAATATATAGGAAATATAACATATAAAAATAAAAGTTGTACAGGAGTAGTAGTATATACAAAAGATACATCAGGAAGTTATAGTAATTCAAAAACATATTTATATTGTGGATATGATGAAGAAAATAACTCATATTCATATATGACAGATCCGCTATTAAATGTAAGTAAATATTCAGCATGTAATATAGTTTCTGTAGCATCAACTGAAAATTGTTTTGCTTTTGATAGTTCTACTGGAACAATAACAGGGTATGGATATGGATGGGACGAAGAATATGATGAATTGAATGCCTCTTGTCCTTTATATGTAAATATTCCTTCGAAAATAGGAGGAGTAGATGTGGTAACTATTGGTGGTTCTTCTTTTTCAAGAGGAGAAGGAGAAAACTCAGTAGGCAAACTTATTGAAATCACTATACCAAACAGTGTAGTTACTATAGAAGGGTATGCATTTGAATATAATAGTTTAGAAAATGTAATAATACCAAATAGTGTAACAAGTATTGAAAGCTGTGCATTTAGAAATAATAATTTAACAAGTGTAGTAATTCCTGATAGTGTAATGAGTATTGGATATGATGCTTTTAGTCATAATGATTTAAATAGTGTTACAATCGGAAGCGGATTATCAAGTATTTCTACTAATCCATTTTTAAATAATCCAAATTTAACAAACGTTGTTGTTGATAATAATAATCCGAATTATATGTCATCTAATAGTGCAATATATACAAAAGATGGAAAAACATTAATATTAGGAAATCAGACAAGTGCTAACAATATTTTAAATACAACAACAAGGATAGCTCAGAATGCTTTTAGTTATAATAACCTAACAACTGTAACAATACCAAGTAGTGTAACAAATATCGATGATTTTGCTTTTTATAATAACAAATTAACAAGCCTAACAATACCAAATAGTGTAGTAAGTATTGGTGATTATACATTTTACAATAACAAATTAACTAATGTATCAATATCAAATAGTGTAACAAGTATTGGCAGCTTTAGTTTTGCTCGAAATTTAATACCGCAAGGAAGTTTTTTGATAGATAATAATTCTAGTAATATTAGTATTGGATCGTATGCACTTTATTATAATGGAACAAACGGAAACACTACTATAACACCAACATATCTAAGATAAAAAATAAAAATATAAAAAACTTTTAAAAAAGTGCTTGACAATGAATTATATGTTTGGTATATTTAAAACACAAAGAGAAACTAATTTAATTTATTAAATGATATTTCTCTTTGTACTGAAGAATTTAATTTATTAAGTTCTTCATTTTTTTTGTTTAAAAAAAAGATAATTACTTATCTTTTATATTTAAAATATATTCTAACTATGAAGTATACAACTATAGATAGAGTTATTCCACTTATCATATCTATAAAAACATGTTGTTTTATACATAGTGTAGATATTATTATTAGAAGTGCTGTAAAAATTACTAATAATTTTATAAAGATATTTGTATCTTTTAACTTTAATATATATAGTATCCATATAAAACTAACAGCACAGTGCAAGCTAGGAAAACAATTAATAGCAGGGGTATCAATTGTGTATATCAAATTAGTTAAACTATATAAAATGCTGTTTTGTGTTATTTGTGGTCTAGTAACAGTTGTTGGCCATAGTATAAAAATTGTATTTGCTATGATTGACATAAAAAGATAAGAGATAATATATTTTTTGAAAACTTCTTTGTCTTTCTTATAATAAAAATATGGAATTAGTATTATAAGCAAATACCATATAACATATGGAATTATAAAATATATTATAAATGGTATCTTAGTATCAATTGTATTTCCTATTAAAGTGGGAGTGCCTTGAAGTGATTTTGAAGTAAGATAAAGTGTTGATTGGAATATTAAGCATAATACTACAATATATAATGGTTTTAACTCTAGTTTTTTCATTTTTTATTTCCTCAATTAACATTATACAAAAAAATAACAAATAATTAAAGATACTAGTAAAAAGATGCAAAATCATATATAATTATTAGTTGTGAGGTGAGAGCCATGAAAAAACAAACAGTGTGTTTAGTAGGAAGACCAAATACAGGTAAATCAACATTATTTAATAGAATAGTAGGTAAGAAAATTGCTATTATAGAAAATACTCCTGGAGTTACAAGAGATAGAATATATAGTGCTGCCAATTACAATGATATTCCATTTTATCTTATTGATACAGGTGGTATAGATTTAAGTGATGGAGATTTTAACGAAGAAATAAAAATGCAAGTTGAAATTGGTATTGAAGAAAGTGATACTATTGTTTTTGTTGTTGACTCCAAAGATGGATTAACAACAAATGATCTTGCTATTCGTGATTTATTAAAAAGAAGTAATAAAAAAGTTATAGTAGCTATAAACAAAGTTGACAACAAAACAGGTATGGAGAACATGTATGAGTTTTATTCTTTAGGATTTGATGAGTATATTCCAATTTCAGCAGAGCATGGTACAGGTGTTAAAGACTTATTAAAAATTATAACTGATGGGTATGAAGATACAACTATTGATGAAGAAGATGAAAATATAAAAATTTCTGTTATAGGAAGACCTAATGTAGGTAAAAGTAGTCTTGTTAATGCACTACTTAATGAGGAAAGAGTTATTGTAAGTGATGTGGCTGGTACAACAAGAGATGCAATAGATACAGAGTTTACATATAATAAAGAAAAATACACTTTGATAGACACAGCAGGATTGCGTAAAAAAGGAAGAATATTTGAATCAGTAGAAAAATATAGTCTTCTTAGAAGTATGAAAGC
The DNA here is from genome assembly GCA_012512795.1 of Mycoplasmatota bacterium. GTDB lineage: Bacteria > Bacillota_I > Bacilli_A > RF39 > UBA660 > CAG-1000. The sequence goes on along the minus strand of JAAZDL010000180.1, from coordinate 1,583 downwards.
TATTGATAGAAGTGATGTTTGTTTACTTATTCTTGATGCAACCACGGGTATAGTTGAGCATGATAAACATATTGCTGGATATGCTCTAGAATCAGGAAAGCCAATTGTTCTTGTAGTTAATAAATGGGATACAATTGAAAATAAGGAATCAGCTATGAAAGAATGGACTAAAGACATAAAACATAACTTTCAATTTATGACATATGCTAAAATAGTTTATTTAAGTGCACAGACTAAAAAAAGAATTCATACTCTTATGCCTGAAGTAATACTTTCGTATAATAATTCTCTTAAAGAAGTAAAGACTAGTATAATAAATGATGTTATAAGAAATGCATTTATAGAAACTCCTCCAGCTTCATATAAAGGTAAAAAACTTAAAGTATATTTTTCTCATCAATCAGGAATAAAACCACCTAGGTTTGATATAGAAGTTAATTCAAAAGCTTTGGTACATTTTTCATATCATAGATATATAGAAAATAAAATAAGAGAAAACATTGACTTTAGTGGAACACCAATAATAATACAATTTAAAAACAAAGGTGAACAAGAACTATAAAATAATTTCACCTTTTTTATTGAATAAAAAATATATAAATGTTATTATTTATTTAATATGAGAAACAAAGATACTAAAACTAACAAAAAAAGTAATACTTGGATAAATGTAAAAAAATGTGCTCCATATTTTTTAATTGATAAAAAGTCTTTGTTTATTTTAATGATAACTAGTATTTTAACAGCATTGATAAACTCATATATACCAGCTCTGACCGGCCATGTTCTTGACTTTATTACAAACTATAAACTAAATGAAGCTTTATTTTATTTGACTCTTGCAATTCTTTTAGCTATTTTTTCAGATTATTTAAGACTTTTGTTAAATAGAGCATTCGTCAAAGTACAAAATATTGTTGTTGAAACTATTAGAAAAGATATTATTGCTTCTTTTTTTAACATTGAAAATAAAATATTAGTTAAAACTTCTAGTGGTGTATTTATATCTAGAATTCAACAAGATCCTAAAAGTGTATTTAATGCTTTTGCGTCTGTAAGAAGAAATATGAGTACTCTTTTAAGTAATTTTTTTGTTATTTTTTATATTTTTTATTTAAATTGGATATTAGGAATAATTGTTGTTATTGGTACTATAGCAGTTTATGTTATAGAAAAAATTGGTATGAGGAAATATATTGCATATCAAAAATCTTATAATGATAAATGGGAAAATAATTCAGGTACAATAAATGAAGGTATAAAAGGTGTTCAAGATATAAAACTTTTGAATATTGTTGAATATTTTAAAGAAAAAATAAATGGCAATATCGACGAAATGAAAGAAGAGTCTTTAAATGCTTATAAAGTAGATACTAAGTATGAATTACTAAGGGATATAACAACAGATATATTTATATTTGCTATAGTATTTTTAAGTATAATGTTTGTTAAATTTGATGTTATGAGTATCTCTTCTGTAATTGTTGTATTTATGTATAGAAATAGGTTATTTGAATCAGTTTTGTATCTAGCATGGAGTGAAAGAAGTTTAAAAGAGTTTTCTTTGGCAGCAACTCGTATAT
>JAAZDL010000179.1 GCA_012512795.1 Mycoplasmatota bacterium | reverse complement strand
TGCTGAATAATAAGTTTGTTTTTTAATATTTCTTTTCTTAATGACATTTCAGAAGATTCATAACTAAATAACAAATCATTTAATAAATTATCTATATTTTTAGATGATGAATTAGTAACATTATCCATTATATCTAAAAAATCATTATGTACATTATAATAAGTATATGAATTAGCAAGAACATATTTAATTTTATCAAAACTTTTAGTATAACGAACTATATAAGGATATTCATTATCTGAAATTTCTTCTATATTTGATGTAAATATAGAAACCCATCTATCTATTTGTTTTCTATTTATATTATCATCATCTAATAATTGTTTAGACCATATATCAATATTATTTAAAATTTCATCTGTCATTGTTTTGCTGTATGCATCATTAACAAGAGCATCAAGAACATTTATAATTTCACTATCCATATTTCTAGGATCCTGTGATGATAAATATCTTTTTAGCCATTTAAGAGCAGTTTTATCTCTTTTTAATCTTAAATGTATTAAACAAAAAAGTAATGAAGTTTTACTTTCATTTAATTTTATAGCTTGATTAAGAGCTTTATAAGCTCTTTTTCTATCGTTTCTAAACCAAGAACATAAAGCAACTAATGCATATGATAAATAATAATTAGGAGTATTTAGTACTGATTCTTCACTTTGAGTAACTAAAGTACTTTTTTTAATACTATTGATATCTATGCTTCCTAAAATACCACTTATTTTTCTTCTAATAGAATCATAGTGTCCAAACTTTTTATTTAATTTATTTTCACTTAATAACACTTCATTTTGAGCATTTGATACAACTGAAGAACCTTTAATTTCAAACATAAAATCTCTTATTTCATCTTCTAAAGATTTAACATTATCTTGTATAGTCTCTACTTGTTTTTGAAAACCAGATATTTGTCCATTAATTTCAACAACATCTTCAGCAACAAAACTCATATTATCAGATAACACTTTTAGACTATTTTCAAGATGATGAAAATCTTGTCTAGACATAGTAGTTAAGTTACTCATATCAACACCTCTTATTCTATATTAAATTATAACATAGAAATAAATAAAGTAATAGAAAAATATATTAAAAAGTTGATTTTAAATAATGATTGTAGTATAATTATTTTCGCACAGCAGTGTTATCTTAGGGGCATAAGATAATGGTAGTCGTAAGCTCTCCAAAAGCTTCCGTGTGGGTTCGAATCCTACTGCCCCTGCCAAATAAAATAAAAAATTAAAATAGATTTAGTTAGGATGGAAAAGTATGGATGATGAACTAAAGGAAACATTAAAACAATTATCTGATGAAACGAAAGAAAGTTTAGGGACTTTAAGAACTTATGAACAATCAGGAAATGGTATAATTGATGTTGAAGTTAATTTATCAGAAAAATATGCTGATTCTAAACTAAAAGAAGTGTATGAAATTGCTTTTTCTACTGCAAAAAAAGAGAATATAAATCCTGAATTAATAAGTTGTACTGATATTGGAGATAAATATGTTTTTGGTTTTCAACCAAAGGAGTTTACTAAACCTCTCACTTGGGATTTATCAATCACAATAAATAAAACAACAAAAGAAATAGGGTATTTTCTTCTGTCAACAAAAAATATTGAACTACTAAAAAATGGAATAAAAATAGATATTTTAGATATTATTTAATAATTTTGAACTTAATACAATTGTATTAAGTTTTTTGATATAATAAATTTGATGAAATTTTTTTATTATTAATAGTAGGGATGATCATTACGATACTAATGAATCTAATTTATGTTTTCAAGTTCTTTTTTTAAAGAATTATCAACAGTGAGTATTAAACATTAGAAGAATTAGATAGTCTTTGGAATCAAGTTAACTGTATAATAACTTTATTTAAAGTATGTTTTAATTATTTACTTTTAATAATAAAACAGTTATTATAAGAATATAAGGAAGGTGAGAATATGAAAGAAGAACTTAAATTTTATATTTGTAAACATTGTGGAAATGTTATAGTTAAATTAGAAAACTCTGGTGTACCTGTAGTTTGTTGTGGAGAGAAGATGGGAGAGTTAGTTCCAGGTACCGTTGATGCTTCTGTTGAAAAACATATACCTGTAGTTGAAATAGTTGATGACACAGTAAATGTTAAAGTAGGAGATGTTCCGCATCCAATGACTGAAGAACATTATATTTCATGGATTTTAATTGTTACTCAAAGCGGATATCAAGTTAAGTATTTAAATATAAATAAAGAAGCTGAGGCAAGTTTTAAAGTAGATGAAAAAGTTTTGGAAGTATATGAATATTGCAATATTCATGGACTATGGAAAAAAACGGTTGAATAATTATGAAGAAGATAGTTGCTGTAAGTGGTAGCTTAAGAACTGATTCTTATAACACAAATCTATTAAATAAATTAAGTAATATATTTAAAGATGAAGTGGAATATGAAATATTAGATATATCTTCTGTTCCTTTATTTAACGAAGATATAGAAAACGATAAAAATAAATATATTGATAGTCTTAAAAATAAAATTAAAAATAGTGATTTTGTTATTATATCAACACCTGAATATAATTATTCAGTTAGTGGTGTACTTAAAAATGCACTTGATTGGTTTTCTCGTGGTGAAAATCCTGTGTTTGAAAACAAAGATGTTGGAATATTAAGTGCATCTCCTTCAAAATTTTGAGGAGTTAGAGCTCAAATGCATTTAAGACAGATTCTTCTTTGCTTAAAGGCTAATGTATTAAATAAACAAGAAGTTTTTATATCAAGTGCTCACGAAACTATTGATAATGATGAGACTAAAAAGTATCTCATAAAATTTGCAAATATAATTTTAGACAAGTTAAAAGAAAAGTAATAACTTTTCTTTTTTAAATATATGGAGTTTCTTCTAATAAATCGTATTTCTCATTTAAAGTTAATTCTACTGTGCTGGTATCTATATATCCAATTATATAAGTAGGAGGTATTACATACTCAGGAAATTCTATGTTATTCCAACTTCTTGGTTTAACATAGTTTTTTTCTATAGCATATTTTACATTTTCATCAGGTATGCCTAATAAAATAATACTAGCGTTTTCTCTATAACCATCTCCTCTTTCGCCAAGACTAAATGTAATAGGATCATCTATAAATTCTTGTGGTATTTCGATAGTTGTAGATGATAATCTATTTTCTAATAAGAATAGTCCTTCTTCGCATATTTGTTCAGGATCTTCAGGTGTAACGTGATAAAAATAAGATACATCTTCTAATCCGACCAATTCTCTAAATTGTTCTTCAAATTCTGGATTGTCCATTAATATTTTTTCTTTCATAATATTATTTTAACATATAATTTAATTTACTTTTAAAAAACATTAATATTATGTAAATTAAATGAGTAGTTTTGTATATATTTAATGTACTCTATGATATAATTAATTAGGTGAAAGCAATGCAAATGCTAATTAAAAATGTAAATATAAATTATTCAAATTACGAGAATAATTCTGATATTAGTCTAGTTTTTTTACATGGTTGGGGACAAAACATTGAAATGATGTTGCCTATAGCTAAGCCTTTTTTAAAAAAATATAATGTGTTAATTATTGACTTGCCAGGTTTTGGACTTAGTGATGAACCAGTTGAAACTTGGACTGGTTATGATTATGCTGATGCTGTTTATGAACTTGTTACTAAATTAAAAATAAAGTCTCCTATTATTATTGGACATTCTTTTGGAGGCAAAATAGGGATTATATATTCTTTAAAATATAAAGTTAAGAAACTGGTTTTACTTGCCTCTCCATTTAAAAGAAAAGTAACTAAAGATACACTAAGAATAAAAATATATAAAACAATGAAAAAAATACCTCTTTTGAGAAAATTAGAAAGTTTCGCTAAAAAGCATGTTGGATCTACTGACTACAGGAATGCATCTAATGTTATGAGAAAAGTATTAGTTAATCATGTTAATTTAGATTTAACTGAAGAAATTAAAAATATTAAATGCCCTGTTTTACTTATATGGGGTAGTAATGATTCGGCAGTTCCTTTATCTGATGCTAAAGAACTTGAAAAATTGATTCCTAATGCGGGATTAGTTATCTATGATAGTATAT
>JAAZDL010000178.1 GCA_012512795.1 Mycoplasmatota bacterium | reverse complement strand
GCTGCATTTATAGCAGCATCTCCATTTGTTTTTATAGTATTTAAATTTGCCCAATTTTCAGAACTATAATTAGCCTCTACATATTTTGCTAGCTCTTCTGCCAATTCTGCTAAAGCAATTGGCTTAGCTAATTCTAATTCATCTTCTAGTTCCTCTCCAACAAGTGGAACTGTATTTATAAATTCAACTGCGAAATTATCTGGTAATTCAGCTTTTGGTACAGTTGGTTTCCCTGGTAGACTAACTTTTCTCCAGGCTCCCTCTCCATCAATAGGCTTATAATAAATAACCATATCTTGTAATTTAAGATTATTACCTGGGATAGATCTTGCTCCCAACATTATTTCTTGAGCGGTCACAGCTTGTCCCAATTCAAATACATGTGTTCCGATAACATATACTCCCTCTTCAAAATCATCTGGTGCTTTTGCAAAAACATTAGATGATCCAAATAAGAACATTATCATGAATAAATATAAGAATTTACTTAATTTTACTTTCATTTTTTCCTCCTTTATTTACTAGTTATATTTACAATTGTTCCGTCATTTAATTTTGCTTGTGCTATTTTACTGTATTCAGTAGCGTCAATTAATATAGTATTATATTCTGAATTATAGATTCCAAGAGTTGATCCTTTGCTAGATAAAACTGCTGATGCTCCTACTGCCTTACCATTTTTATATACTGTTACTTTAATTTGTGGCGAATAATCTAAAAATGCTGATTGTTTAACACTATAAACATCAATTTTTTCCCAACTTGCAATTAAAGTAATGTCTTTTGTTACAACAAGATTAAAATCATATGATTTTTTACTTAATAACCAGCCTTTAAACGTATAGCCTTTTTTTGTAGGATCTTTTGGTTTTGTTACTTTATCACCTTTTTCAATTGTTTGAGATTTTATTGAAGTTCCACCATCACTATTAAATTTTACAGTAAAAGTGTTAGTTTGTTCAGTTTGTACATCATCAACTTTATTCCATTTTGCAACAAGAACTATATTTTTTGTAACTGGTGAATTGAAATCGTAATTTCCACCATTAAGTTGCCATGATACAAAAGTATAACCAGTTTTTGTAGGATCTTGAGGTTTAGTTACTTTTTCACCTTTTTTAATAGATTTTGAACTAATGGTATTACCACCATTTGAATCAAAACTAACGCTGTATTCTTCATCCTTTTCAACTTCTTTTGCTGACCAACGAGCTTCTAAAACCATATCTTTTTTCACTTCTGTGTTAAAGTCGAACTTTACTCCGCCTGAATACCATCCCTCAAAAACATAGCCTTCTTTTGTAGGATCTTCAGGTCTAGTAACATTTCCCGATGAATCAATTGTTTGGTCACTTAATACAGTCCCATCTTCTAAAACAAAACTAACTGAGTAAGATTCTTCCTTTTTTGAGAAGATAAAAAACATAGCTATAACTACTAAAATAATTACGGGAATAGCAAAATAAAGCATTTTAAGTGGTTTTCTATCTTTATCCATTTTCATTTCTCCTTTCATAAAGATATTGATATTGTCAAATTTATTATATACAGTAAATTTTTGGACAACAGTTTTTCTATTTTTTGCGCAACGAAAATTAAAAAAACACTTATATAATTGAGTTAAAATGTTAGAGTCCAAAAATTTGTTTTATAAATTCTCCATATCTAACACTATTGTATACTACAACATTACATTTTGCAATACTTTTTCTATTCATTTTTGTAAATGCATCTGTTTGTGAAAAAATTAAAATACAAAATAATATTTCAATTAAAATAATAATTTATATATTACATATTTATGTATAAAAACTATTCTATTATATTTTAATTTGATCAACAGTTAAAAAAATAGTTAATTTAATATTAACTATTTTATTGTCTTAAAAATTATTTTTTTTGCTCTTATTTTTTTAGGATTTATTTTAAATGTATTTTTAAAAACTTTTTCCATATCTTGAACTTTTTTATTATAATAAATTGTTCCTAATATTTCACCTTTTTTTACTTTATCCCCTATACTTTTATTTAAAACAACTCCTACTGCGTAATCAATCTTACTGTTTTTTGTTTTTCTTCCAGCACCTAAATCAAACACTAATTGAGATAATAAAGAAGCATCTATTGCATTTATATAACCTGTTTTATCAGATATAACAATATGTTTCTTTGATTTATCATTTATTTTAGTAATGTCACCACCTTGATATTTTATCCATTCGTAAAACTTATATTTCGCAAAATTATTTTCTAATAAATTTATAACTAATGCTCTTGCTTTTTGCATTGATATTTTTTTAGAGTTACTAATCATTAGTGTTGATATATAAACTGATAAATCATATAGTCTTTTATCATATTTACCATTAAAAAAATCAATAACTTCTTTTACTTCTAGTGCATTTCCTATATTAAAACCAAGTGGAAAGTTCATATCACTAAGAGTACATATTACCTTTTTATTATAATATTCTCCTATTTTAATCATTGTTTTAGCTAATTTAGTAGCATCTCTAGTACTTTTCATAAATGCACCAGAGCCTACTTTTAAATCAATAATAATAACATCAGAGCCACTTGCTATTTTTTTAGACATAATGGAACTAGCAATTAAAGGTATTGAGTCAACTGCCCCAATTTCATTTCTAAGGGCATATATTTTTTTATCAGCAACAGCTATTTTCTCACTTTGACTAATTACAGCACATCCTACTTTTTTTAAGGCACTAATAAATTCTTCTTTAGTTAAGTTTAATTTATAACCACTAATACTTTCTAATTTATCAACTGTTCCTCCAGTTAACCCTAAACCTCTTCCGCTCATTTTAGGCACACAAACACCAGCAGCTGCCACTATTGGAGATACAATTAGAGTTATCTTATCACCGACTCCTCCAGTTGAATGTTTATCAACAATAGGTTTTTTTATACTTGATAAGTCTACTATTTGTCCACTTTTAACCATTATATCTGTCAAAAAGTATGTTTCCTCATAACTAAGACCGTTTTTATAAATGAGCATTATAAACTCGCTCATTACTTTATCATTAATTTTCCCTTTAATATATGAGTTTATCATATATTGAATTTCTTTATATGTTAATACTTCATTATTTATTTTCTTATTTATTATATCTTTATCATTCATATTTATAACCTACTTTATAGTTAAATTATAGCATATTTAAATTAGTTATAAAAGATATTTATACAAAGAAAAAAACAGATTATTGTTCTTCGTCTGTTTTTTTAGCAGAAGATAAGAAAGATACTTTTTCAGCAACTACATCAGTAACATATTTTCTCTCATCATCTTTTTCATAAGACGATGTTTGAAGTCTACCTTTAATAGCAACTACATCTCCTTTCTTACAGTATTCGCAAGTACTTTCTGCTATACCATTCCATAATGTACAACGAATAAAATCAGTATCATAGTTACCATCAATATTTTTATAGCTTCTTGGAACTGCTACTGTAATTAAAGTTTTTTTCTTATTATTTTCAGTTGTTGTTATTTCAGGATTACTAACTAATCTACCGGCCAAAACTATTTGATTTAGCATAATATTCCTCCTTTCAATTTGGATATTAGCATACAATTTTTATTGCTTCAAATCGTAATATTTTAGTTTTGTTTATATAAAAGTATATTAAAAAATCATTTTATATATATAGTTAATGAATTATTATTTATAAAAATGAGACTATAACTTAATTTTATATATAAATTAATTATTTTTATCTAAAGATTGAAGAAAATATAAATATAATATATAATTTATATGGTGAGTCGTATGGATTGTATATTTTGTAAAATAATAGATGGTAGTATACCATCATATAAAATTTTTGAAAACAAGGATGTTTTATGTTTTTTGGATATAAAACCTGATTCAATTTCTCATACTTTAGTAATTCCTAAGAAACACATTAAAGATGTATATGAGATAGATAATGAAACATTATCTAATGTTTATGATGCTGCTAAAATAGTAATTAGTAAAATAGATAAAATATTTAAACCAGATGGATATAGATTAGTTCAAAATAATGGAATAGTTCAAGAAGTTAAACATTATCATTTACATATAATTCCTATTTATAATGATAATGATAACGATTTTACAGTTGAAGAAGTATATAAAAAATTGTCTAAATAATTGTTTAATTGTTAAATCTATTGTATAATTATTTAT
>JAAZDL010000177.1 GCA_012512795.1 Mycoplasmatota bacterium | reverse complement strand
CTAGATGCAAATTACCTGATATTTAATTAGATTATCAATTCAACCTAACCTGGTGTATCAGCAACCTCGCATATCATCGCCAGTCGTTTACACCTAATTATATTCTATAAAATTAAAAAAATCAAGCATTTTTTACTTGATTTTTGTTTTTAATTATATTTTTCTAATGCATAACTTGTAAACTTTGATTCATTAGTTGTTTCATAATACTTACTACAGTTTCTATCAGGACAATCAATATTTAGTTCAGCAAACTCAAATATTCCTTCTTCCCATATTTTAAAGCTGTACTCATTTCCTTTTTCATTAATGTAATAGTATGTTATTGGTGAAGGTCCTCTATAATCAGCAGTTGTTTCTTTTGCATAGTTAAAATTTTCTATTATTTCTTTAACCGTATCTTCATCCATTATTTCGATAGTCTTATTATCGTATCCGATGTAATCTTTAAACTCTATTTTAATTTTTCCACCTTCATATTTTACTATTTCTACTTTTTCAATTTCTTCTTTTTTACATCCAGTTATCATAATTAGCATGATAATTACTATTAATATTTTTTTCATTTTTTCTCCTTAATTATAATTTAATATATACGGACTATTAAAAGTTCCGCTTCCACCTATTATAGTAGATGATGTTTTTAAAGTAACAACACTTCTAATACCAAGCCACAAATTAGTACTGATAATACCAGCATCTCCAACAAACAAAGTACCATCCCAATAATTACAATAGTCGTAATTTAATAAATCATCTCCTTTATTAGATAAGAAAAACCAAGATCCATCATTTAACCAATTATTACATATAGATACGCTATTTGCTGTTTTATTTATCTCTGCACCATTAATGCAATTACTATGATTTGAAGCATTAACATAATCTCTTATAGTTATATCTCCCCACTCATTAGTATATTGTGAGCTTTCATTATCATTAATATTATATGCATATGTCCCATTTCTAAAAAAAAGATAGTCATCACTTACTTCGCCACACATTTTCCCGTTATAATAATTAGTTTTCGTAATAAGCGATTTAGCTGAAGTACTTAATGTTGAATAATAATTGTTTCTGTAATCATCAATTTCCCAATAATAAGAATCTCCTTCAATAATATCGTTATATCTAAACGGATTATTTGCTTTAACTCCAAGAGAAGCTGTATTACTGCTTGAAGTTCTTTTATTGCTAGTAATAGCCATAGCTAATGTATTTTTATTATCATAGATACTACCATAATAGTCTCTAAGAATATATGAGTTATCATATCTTACTTCATGTTGATCAGGCGAAACTAATACTAGATTGCCTCCTACGCCATCTACTCCACCTTCATATTTTAATATTCTCCATTTTTCACAAGATCTAGGATCTGTACTGCTACAGTTAAAATAAATGTAGTTTCTTACTTTTTTGGGATCTCCCTTTTTTAATTTTTTATGATCTATAAACATTCTAAACCAAGAATCTTCTTGAGAACAATATTGACTACCATAATAATGTATATCACCCCAACTTGGATCTTCGCAGTTTATATCAGTATATTTAATATAATAGGCAGCAGCAGTATAGTCACTTTTATATGTTAGCAATGTATTATTTGAATTTGCATAAAGCCCATTTCCACTATTTACATAGTCAACTGGATACCCAGCAATTTTTGTATTAGCACCTTCACATACTCCAGCACCTTTTTCATAAACTACTTCTTCGCTTCCAAAAATTTTATAATAACAATCCCCATCAATTATTAAATATACAGCAACATCTCCAGATTCATCAATATATACTCTTTCACTTTCAGCTCTTTTACCATTAATTTCAAGCGATTGCGCAACATTTGTAGCACCATCAAAAGTACTATCATTTCCCATTACAGTTGCATAATATTTTTCAGCAGTATTTGCATATGACCTTGTAACTACTTTATTAGTATCTATTTTAGCTTTATTATACATTTTGAGAATATTTGGCAAAGCAATTATTATTAATATGGCAAGTATTGCTATTACAGCTAAAAGCTCTACTAATGTAAAACCATTGTTTCTTTTCATATTTTACCCTTTCTCTAAATTCTATTATTATAACTCAATTATAGGTTGATTTCACATTATTGTCAATAAAGCAACATATAAACAATTGCATAAAATATAAAAAATAGAAATTATTACATTTCTATTTTATTAACAAACTTTCACCTGTCATTTCTTTCGGCTTACTTATTTCGTACATATCTATTATTGTAGGTATTACATCTTTTAATGAGCCTTCGTTTTTTATATTATATTTATTATTACATATTATAAAAGGGACTTTATTTGTGGTGTTGGCAGTTATAGTATTTCCCTCACTATCTTTCATATATTCACAGTTACCATGATCAGAAGTTATTACTAACTCATAAAAGTTTTCTTGAGCTTTTTCTAGTATTTTGCCGATACATACATCACATGCCTCTAAAGCTCTTATAGTAGCCGGTATATTTCCTGTGTGTCCTACTAAATCAGGATTAGCAAAGTTAACTAAAATAAAATCGAAATCATCATCAATAGAATCAAGTACAGCAGTCGTTACATCAACAACACTCATTTCGGGCCTCATATCATATCTTGCCACTTTAGGTGAAGGTACTAAAATTTTATATAAATTTTTATCAGTAAATTCCTCACCACCATCAAAAAAATATGTAACATTTGGATATTTTTCTGTTTCTGCAATGCGTGATTGTTTAAAATCCAAAGATGCTAGATAAGAGCCAAATGTATTACTTAAAGTTTCATTTGAATAAGCACATTCAACTTTATCATCAACATTATATAAAGATGCGAACATAACATTTTTTAATTTTTTTGTATTAAACATATTAAATGAAGGATCAACCATTGCATCAACAAGTTGAGACATACTTTCTAATCTAAAATTAATAAATAACACTCCATCTTGATCATTAACATTACTACCTTTTGTTATAATACTCGGATTTATATATTCATCAGTAATATCACTTTTGTAATGTAATTCCATACATCTATTATAATCGGAAAAGTTATTTCCTATATTATATATGATCGCGTCATATGCTTTTTTAGTTCTATCATAATTATTGTCATTATCCATTGCATAATATCTACCACATATTGTTCCAATAGTACCTATACCAAGTTTAGATGCTTTTTCCATAAATGCATTTATAAATTTAGCACCACTTGTTTGAAGTGTATCTTTTCCGTCAGTTATAAAATGAAATACTACATTCTTAACCTTTTTAATTTTAGCTAGTGCTAAAGATGCATAAAAGTGATCTATGCTTGAATGAACAGCACCATTTGAAAGAAGACCAACTAAATGCAAAGTTGAATTGTTATCATTAACATGATCCATTAAATCTAATAATACATCATTTTCAAAAAAAGTTTTATCTTTTATTTTACTATCAATTAATGTTAAAGGCTGTGTAACTACTCTACCTGAACCAATAGTCATATGACCTACTTCAGAGTTGCCTACACTTCCTTTAGGAAGACCAACAGCCTCTGAACTAGCATCTAATTCAGCAACAGGAAACTCAGTCATTATTTTTGTAAGATTTGGTAGACTTGCCATTTTAATAGCATTACCATTTTCACTTTCTCTAATACCAAAGCCATCTAATATTAATAAAATTATCTTCTTCATAATTTCTCCTGTAAATATTTTATCATAATATCAGTAATTGTTAAAGAATAATACTAAATTATATTATATTAACCATTTCACATCTAAGTTTATCAGCTATAGTTACAATAAATTCAAAATTAGTTGGTTTAGATTTTTCGGCACTTATACTATGTCCAAAAAACTCGTTTATTAATTCTATGTCTCCCCTTAAAAAAGATATCTCTATTGCATGTCTCATAGATCTTTCTATATTATATATAGATGTATTAAAATTAGTTGCTAGGCTAGGGTATATACTTTTAGTTACTTCACATATAAACTTATTATCATTGCACACTATTAATATGGCTGCTTTTATAAATTGATATCCTTTTATATGAGAAGGAATTCCTAAATCATGTAAAACTTTAGATATCTTTTCTTGCAAAGTATTGTTTTTGTACTCTATTATTTTTGTACTATATTTTGAATTATGAATAACTTTTATAATTCTTTTTTCTAGTTCAACTAAGTCAAAAGGTTTAAGCATATAATATTTTGCTCCATATTCACTAACATCTCTAATAGTTTCTTCTTCATTATACGAGGAAATAACTATTACCTTTTTTGCTATATTATTCTTTTTCATATATTCTAAAACATATAGCCCATCTTTAATAGGCATAACAATATCAAGCAAAACTAAATCAATATCTATATTACTTTCAAGAGTTTTTATTGCTTCCAAACCATCATTAGCTATTGCTACTACTTTGATTTGATTGTTTTTGTTAAAAAAATTTTTAATCATATTAATTATAGTATTATCATCATCCGCTACTAAAACTTTAATCATAATAACTCCTCATTATAAGGATTATATTATTTATTTTAAGTTTTGATTATAATTGTCATAATATATGTTTTTTCAGTCATAAAAAAAAGACTTGCTACAGTCTTATTTATCAATATATTTTAGCAGTTCTTTTAATTCTTCAATATTAGTACTTGGTTTTCCAATTATAACACCATCAGTATTTTCAAATATTTCATTTATATTATCTTTATCTATACTACCACCATAATAAACTTCAATATTTTTATTGTATTTATCATTTATATATTTTTTTATTTTATTAATAGTTAATTTAATTTTATCTATACATTGAACATCTCCACTTCCAATTGCCCAATTTGGTTCATAAGCTATCGACAAGTAAGATAAGTTCGATTCTTCAACTTCTTTTAAAAAATACATTAATTCTTTTTTTATGTAACTAAAAGGATTTCTTGTTTTCTTTTGCTCTCCAACAAATAATATTGTTTGGCATTTAGAATTAAGTGATTTAAATAATTTTTCTTTTGACATAGAATATGTTTCTTCTATTAGCTTTCTTCTTTCGAAATGAGAAACCATTATATATTCAATATTAATATCTTTTAAAGACTCTAAATTCAATTCACCTGTGAAACTGCCTGTTTTATAACTATAAAAATTTTGTGAGCCTACTTTATATTTGGAATTTTTAAATAAACTTAGATATAACACAGGGGGAAAAATGATAAATTCATATTTCTTTGATTTTAATTTATCAAAAGAATCTTTAAATTTTAGCATTTCTTCATATAATAAGTAACTTTTTTGATTTAATATTACTTTCTTCATTTCTTCACCTATTTTTTATTTTTCACCATTCAATCTTTCTAATGTTTTGAATCTTTTTCCTTCTAGATATTCTAATGTAGAACCGCCACCTGTTGATATGTATTTAAATTCTATTCCAAACTTTTTAGAAGCTCCAGAAATATCTCCACCAGCTAAAATTGTAGGTATAGATTGATTATATAAAAATTCCATAACTTTCTTAGTCCCATTTTGATAATTATCATCTTCATACATACCAAGTGGCCCATTCCAAAGAACTAATCTACTATCAATTAATAATTCTTTATATTTTTTAATAGTATCTGGCCCTATATCATAACCAATATCATCATCAGTCATGTTGGCAAGATCAACTATACCATTTTGAGTTATGAAATCAACAGGTAAAATTATTTTAGAACCATGTTCTTCTAATAAAGATTTAGCATAATTAATTTTCTCTTCACTTACTATACTTTTACCTACTTTATATCCTAAAGCATGAAGAAATGTAAAACACATTGCTCCTCCAAGTAAAATTAAATCAGATGTGTTGATAAGATTATCAATTACACCAATTTTATCATCAACTTTTCCACCACCTAGAATTAGTGTTTTCCTTTGATGTATTGCTTTTTTCAACATATCTATCTCATCATCAACAAGTAATCCGGAATATGAAGGAATAAACTTGCTAATACCATATGTTGATGCATGACACCTATGAGCACTTCCAAATGCATCTAAAACATATATATCACCAAGATCAGCCCAATATTTAGAAAGACTTTCATCACAAGAACTTTCTAAAGATTTAGGATAATCTTCAAATCTAGTATTTTCAATTAAAACTATTTCTCCTTCATTCATAGAATTAATAGTTGCCTCCAAGAGTTCTCCTCTTGTATAAGGAACAAAATACACCGGAACTTGAACTAATGAAGATAGATGTTTAGCTATAGGTTCTAAAGTATACTTCTTTTTATCTTCTTCATTTGATACTCTACCAAAATGCGAAAGCAAAATAACTTTTGCTGCATTTGCCAATAAATAGTTAATAGTTTTTAAACTTCCCACAATTCTAGTATCATCAATTATTTTTCCTTCTTCAATAGGCACATTATAATCAACCCTAACTATTATTTTTTTCCCCTTTACATCAACTCTTTTAATACTTTCCACTATTTACACCTACCCTTCGTATTCTGTGTATATCTTTCTAGCGTTTTTTTCAAGTTCTTCAAAAGTAGTATTAGTCACATTTACATTGAAATCTTTATAATCATCTAAGTCTATTTCCGTTAAATGATTTTTTTGTTCTTCAGTAAGACCGTTATCAAAATCAGGTCTATTAATATGTATACATATTATATCAGGAAAAGCACTTTTCAAATCATTTATTTCTTTTTTTAATCTAACATCACTAATTATAATTGCATCATAAAAACATGAAAATATTTCAATATCATCAATCATCCTCTTAATGAATAAATCTTCTTTTTGAAGTTGTTTCCTAATAACATTTGTTCCAAGCTGTTGTAAAAACTCTCTAGGTTTTGATTCTTCGCTTAGATCCCAACCTGTCATCTCTCTAGCATAATATTTAATGTATTTAGAAAGCTGAGTAATAATAACATCTTTACTATTATTTTTATAAACATCACTTAAATAACTTGAAAAAGTATCTTTTCCATGTT
>JAAZDL010000176.1 GCA_012512795.1 Mycoplasmatota bacterium | reverse complement strand
CTGTTAAGCTTTATAAGATCATCAAGATTCTCAACAGCTTCTGCATGAGATGCAATAAAAAGATTTCCTTCTAAAGTTTCAAGTTTGTCTAAAGTTTCTAAATATTTACCAACATCATATATGTAAGTTATTGTGTATTTCTCTATTATTTGCTTACCAACTAAAGCATCACCAATAAAAACAACTCCATCGTTTGTTTTAATACCTATTTGATTTGTTGTATGTCCTGGAAGCTCTATTATTTCAAATTGGTCTTTTATTTCTTCAATATCTTTTGTATTACTTTTCTCAGCAATTACAAACTTGCTTTTTAGTTCTTCAAGTGGATTAGCTCCGTATAACATCATAGGTGAAATTATAGGGTTTTGTGTTATAACATTTTCTAAACTTGAAACATAAGCATCACAATTAGTATGTTTTTCAAGATAATTATTCCCACCAATATGATCAGCATGAAAATGAGTATTTATAATTAACTTTAAATTCCATCCTTTTTCTTTAATGGTTTTCAATATTATTCTTCCATAATCTCTACTACTTCCTGTATCTATAACACATACATTATTATCATCTAACAAATAAAACCCAACTTTACTTGGACATTCCATATAATAAGTTTTACTTCCTACTTTTCTTAGTTCATACATAATATCAACTTCTTTCAATAGACAATTATACATTTTTTCACAATTAATGTAAAACATTTTAATATTCACTATAATTAAACTATGATATAATTTACTTAGAGGTATTTATGAACATGAAAATAGGAGTCTTTGATTCAGGTATTGGTGGTCTTACTATTTTAAAAGAATTAAAAAAGATTATGCCAAATGAATCTTATATATATTATGCTGACTCTAAAAACAATCCTTTTGGAGAAAAAAGTAATGAAGAGCTTATGACTATAACTACTAATATAGTAGATTTTTTAATTAGTCAAAATGTAAAAATAATAGTAATAGCATGTAATACAGCTACTACTAGATGTTTAAAGAATTTAAAAATATTATACCCAAATATGATATTTATCGGTACAGTTCCAGCTATAAAAGTTGCTTGTGATAAAAATTGTAAAAACACATTAGTCATGGCTACTCCAGCAACAATAAAGTCAGAAAGAACACATGAATTAATAAAAGATAATAGAAAAAAAGGTCAAAAAATAACTTTAATTCCATGCAAAGGACTAGCTAATGTAATAGAGAGAAAAGATAAAGAAAAAATTGATAAACTTTTAACAAAATACTTAAATAAGTATAAAAATAAGAATATTGATTCAATAGTTCTTGGTTGCACACATTATTCTCATATAAAGAAAGAAATTAAATCAATCATAAAAGATGCTAAATTATTTGATGGTAATAAAGGAGTAGCAAACGAGACTAAACGACAATTAGAAATTCATAATTTATTAAATAACTCAAATGAAAAAGGATCTACTAAAATAATTTACAATAAGTAAAAACTGATAATAATTATCAGTTTTTTAATGCTTTATTTAGTTCCTTTTGATCCTTTAGAACCATTAAATCCTTCTAGTATATTACTATCAAAAGATTTGATTTTCTTTTGTTTATTTTTATAATTTTTAATAGCTATAGATATCATTTCATCTAATAACTCACTATAACTAACACCTGCTTCTTTCCATAAATAAAATGATAAGCTTCCTGGTATTGTATTTGGTTCATTAACATAATATTTATCAGTATTTTTATCTATAAGATAGTCTATTCTACATACACCACTTAAGTTTAGTACTTTAAACACTTCTTTAGATGTACTAACAATATTTTTACTCATTTCATCACTTATTCTAGCTGGTATTATTCTAGTTGTTGATACCATTCCTTTACTTTGAGTTTTTTTAGAGTTACCTAAATACTTATCTTTATAACTAAGGATTTCATCTTCACGAACTACTTCTTCAATTGGGCTAACTGTTTGATAATTATAATTGCCTAGAACACTTGCATTAACTTCAACTAGATTTTCAACAGCTTTTTCAACTATAACTTTTACATCATACTTTATTGCCTCTTCTATTGCTTCTTCAATAGATTTTTCATCTTTAACAAATGTAATACCAATACTACTACCTAAAGTGGCAGGCTTAACTACTACAGGATAATTAACCTTTTTAATATCCTTTAAGATTTTATCTTTATTCTCAACATATTCGCTATCAAAAAACCAAGTATAATCAACCACAGGGATATTTT
>JAAZDL010000175.1 GCA_012512795.1 Mycoplasmatota bacterium | reverse complement strand
CTTATATACACTAGATAATAAACTTGCTAGTACTGATATAGGAGGAACTACTTTTATACATAAAGATCTAATTGATAATTTTAAAGAAAATATGGGTGCTGGACTATATAAAACAGTTGAAAGTAACTTAGATGGAAAAAGAACACAAGAATTACCAATAGTTACTGAAGTTATAATAGACAATCTTTTTGAGACAAAATATAAATATAAAAACGAAGAATATGATGCATACTTAATAAGTGCTTCATGGTCTTATGAAAAAGATTTAGGATATCAAGATAGTTTACAATTAACTTTAATAAAAAATGCTAATATTTTATATATAGTTAAAGGTGAATAAAAAGGCGTATTGCCTTTTTTTTATGAGATTAAAAAAGTAGAGAAGGTTAATCACCTTGCTCTACTGGTTCTTGAGGTACTTCAGGTTCTTCTGGAGTAACTATTACTTCTGTCTTTTTAACATAAATAGTTAATGTTTTTACTAACTCTAGTATCGTTCCTTTAACTTCTTTTTGACTACTAAATTTATATGTCCCATAATTATCTAATGAAATAGCTTGATTAGTTTTTACATCAATAAATTTAAGTTCTAATCCATTTTGTGATGCATAACTCTTAATACTTGGTACTGAGTATTTTGATACATCTTTTATGACAGCTATTTTAGCTTGTGAATATGATTTAGTTCCTATAACAGTATCTTTAAATAAATGGTTTAAATCAAATGATGCAGTTTTAATAGGTGTAGCTTTCTTTTTACCTAAATTAATTTGCATTTCTTCTTTTATATCATTTATACTTCCGTTATATGGGATTATAAGGGAAGGATAGCTTTTTGATGATATATCATATACTGTTTCTTCTGTTGAATATCCAGATAGTTGTAATCTTTGTACATTTACTAAGGCAGATTCATTTGAAAATGCTATTGTTTTTGCTAAGTTATATAATGAGATTACATCTTTTGATTTAATATTTGTTTGAAAGTTAGAACTTATTGATTTTAATATATCTATTGCTTGATTAGGGTTTTTAAGTTTAGTAGCAGCTGATGCGATACCTAGAATAACTTTCATTTGATTTTTACCTCTTGTATAGTCATTTCTACTTCCACTAGTCCACTGTGGGCAGTATTTAGCCATTGCTTTACTATCTTTAGCACTATGTCTATTTCTAGCTAATGCTAATGCTTGTTCTCCATTTAAATGTTGTTTTCCAGATTCTACATAGTTTGTAAGATTACCCCATTTCCTAGAACTATTTTGTTCACAGAATGAATAAGGTACATCTACATCTATTCCACCAACAGCTTCTACTAGTTGAACAACTCCTTTGAAATTAATTTTAGCATAATAGTTTATACTAACTCCAAAAAGTTTTTCTATTGTTTGTACAGCACAACTTGAAGAACTTCCCCAAGTAGTAGTATTTATTCTTCTATAATTATTACCTGAACATGCAGTTTTTAAATACATATCTCTAGGTACTGATGTAATAGTGGCTCTTAATGTAGTAGGGTTAAATGTAACTAGTAAAAGAACATCTGCATTATATCCTGAGGTTACACCATCAGTTGATGAATCAACACCAATAAATAACATAGTAAACGGTTTAGTTAGTGAAGATTCCTCTTGAGATGCTAGCTCATCTTCTTCAAGTACATATATTTTAGACTTTTCATATATTACAACTGTATCTTCTTCTATAGTTTCATACCCTTCAATATTATAAAACATGTCTATATAGTTTCTACTAAAAAATGCAGCATCTATTTCTTTGTTTTTAACAGCATATAATAATTCCATAGTTGAATTATATTTTTTAATTGTATTATCTTTTTCTAATTTTAAATCATTAATTATTTCATTAGGTAATATATATCCTTCAATATCAGAAGTATCATTTACGATACCTATTTTTTTATTTACTAAGTCAGTTTCTTTCTTTAAACTTTTATCATAACTAACAATAACACTATAATATGTATTTTCATTATCACTATAATTATCTATTGTTTTATATAAAGTATGTAAATAATAGAATATAGTAAATTGAACAACTATTAATATAATAGATATTATTGCTGGCAAGAAAAAAGACATAAAACCTTTTCTCTTAATGCTTCTAAGCATTAAATAAGAAATAAAGAAAAATAAATATATTAATATTATTATTCCAATTATTCTATAAAAAGTTTCAACGCCTTTATATAAAAGTAATGTATGACTTAAAAATAGTAAACTAAATAGTTCTATAAATATTAATAGTATTGTAATTATAGTTTTAATTATTTTTTTTGTTTTCACTTTTTATACACTTCTTTCTTATTTCTTTTTATTAGTACTTTTTTTCTCTTTCTTTTTCTCTTCTTGTTCTTCTTCTATTTCTTTTTTAGTTTCTTCTTCTTTAAGTTGTTTTTGCATTTCTTCTTTTATATGTTTTCTTCTTTTTTTATTTTTTCTTACTTTAGAAAGTAAAACAGTAACTAGTACAATAAATATTATACAAGTTTCTACTAATAAAAGCATTATTATTTTTTCATATTCAGCTATTTTACTTTTGTATTCATTTGTTTGCTCATCAGTAAATATTATTACTGTATTAGTTTTTTCATCATATATATAGTAGTTATCTTCTCCTGTACTTAGATCTTTTGCATTTATAATAGAGTATTTACTATTTTTTAGTTTTAATGATTCAAATTCAACTTCGTCTATTATAGTAGTAGATTTTAAGTACTCTTTACTAAAGTCTTTAGTTATTTTAAGAGGAGTTAATTTCATTTGATCAAGTGATACTTCTTTATAAAGTGTATATGTTTTTGTATTTTCATCATAAACAAAGAATTCTATTTCAGTATTTGAACTTTTTAAACCAACAAGTGTATAATTATTAATTTCACTATAATATGCTGGGACCTGTCTCTT
>JAAZDL010000174.1 GCA_012512795.1 Mycoplasmatota bacterium | reverse complement strand
GGTAAGGCAAAGGTCTGCAAAACCTTTATTCCCCGGTTCAAATCCGGCTGGCTCCTCCAAAATAAATATATTAAAAACCATTGTGATAAAATACAATGGTTTTTATTTTTATATATCGATTTTTATTGTTATATCAGAAGTAGGATAACTTGAGCAAGGGTGAATATAATTATATTTTATATCAGCACTTCTTCTATGTTCTTTATCTTTATCAACTCTTATATTTCCCCATAATAACAAGCTTCTACAATAACCACATTCTCCGCTTCTGCATTTGCTTCTTGCTTTAATGTTTTTTTCTTCCAATGCAGATAATATAGTTTGATTTTCAAAACAAGGAATGTTGTATTCTTCTTCTTTATGAAATACTTTAATATTGTATATTTTAGGAAGAACTATTGCCTCTGGAGTCACTTCTGTTACTTCTTCTACTTCTTCCTCTTCTTCTTTTTTCTTTGATTTGCTTTTCTTTGTGGTTTTCTTTTCTTCTGCAATAGTTATGACACTTGCTTGAGGGACTGAAATAACAATAGGTTTGCTAAGTGTTGGTGAACTTTCAAATCTAAAGTCTTTATCACCTAAGTTTAAGACAGTTAATTCTTTTTTTAGATAATCGTAAAAGTCTTGATATCCAGCTGCAAAAACTGTAAATTTAGATGTAACATAACTTTTTATTAGATCGACAGTAATTAATCCGTTTTCTATTCCATCTTCATTTTCTTCTTTAGATACAAAAACCACTTTAATATTATTATTTTTATTAGCTAATTCTTTTAATTCTTTAGCATATACAAATTCATTTATATAATTTACTGAATAGAAAATAGTTAATTCTTTATCTAAAGTTTTATCGTGTATTGCTTTAGCTATAGAAACAAATGGTGAGATGCCTATTCCTGATGCCAAAGCCACTATATGTTTCTTATCTCTTATTGATGAAGGGTATAGTTCTCCAGAAGGATGTAAACTTTCAATAATATCACCAATCTTAACATTATCTAGCATATAATTAGATGCTATGCCGCCTTCTACTCTTTTAACACTAATTCTATATACTCCGTTAATTGCTTCATTTGGCGAACTAGATAAAGAATGAGGTCTTGATAAAAACTTACCATCTATATTTAAAAGTAATGTAATATATTGCCCAGGCCTAAAAATTGCTAAAGTTCCAGCATCAGCATTAGCAAAATAAAATGTTTTTATGTCTTTATTTTCTTCAACTATGTTTTTAACGACTAATCTTTGTATTTTTGGATATAAGTTTTTTCCAACTCTGTCAATTATATACTCGTTATTAATAGGTGTTGCAGAAGTTTTGTTAATTATTTTATTTCTTATTTTATTTATATTTTTAAAATTTTTATTATCTTTTCCAGGAAATGAAGATATTTTTATTTTTTTCATTTAATTATCTCCTTTTTCTATATCTTTTAGTGTCTTATTTCCAACTTCATAACCGTTTTTATATGTTGAATCAAATCCTTGTCAATAGTAGCTATATGATCCACAAATTCTTAAACCTTCAATCAAACATTCTTCGTCTTTATTTAAACTTCTTGCTAAAAAAGAGTCAATGTTGTTTGTTCTATAACCACTAATACAGCCATCAGGAAAAGAATAATAATCTGAGTAAGTAATTGGTGTTGTTATCTCTATTTCTTCAATATAATCTTTAATATTAATGTCTAGAGCTTTTTCTACCTCTTCAATTGTTTTAGAAGCAAGTTTTTCTTTTATTTTATAATAATTTTCTTCATTTACTATCTTATCCCAAGATCCACCTAAATAAATAACTGTAATATTTAAAATCGTAGTATCAGTCGGAGAACAATCTTTTATCGCATTATTTAAACAAGTTACAATCATAGTATTTGAAGTGATTAGTTTCATACTCTCAATCTCGACATTACTATCTAAATTATTATATAAATAGTACATGTAGTTTGTAATGCCTAGTTTTTCGGATGATTTATTAAGTCCTAAATGTATTGTCATAGCTCTATTTCCTAATTTCCTTGAATTAACTAGTTTTAGTGAATATTGTGAGACATTTTCTTGGTCAATAAGTTTAGAATATACATTAATTGGAGAAGAGTTACAAATTACGTGATTAGTAGTATACATATTTCCTTTTTTTGTAATAACTCCTTCAACTTTATTGTGTTTAACAATAATTTTATCAACCTCTTCATTATACCAAACATTACCGCCATAATTTCTTATTTTTCTTTCTATAACATATGAAAGTTCAAGACTTCTATTTTGTGGTATATAAGCTTTATTAACTAACAACTCGTAAAAACTAAAAACATAATCAACAAAATTGATGTTAATTGTAGAAGATGCAAAATTTATCCAATATGAAGATAAAAGTTCTTGAAGCTTTTGAGAAAATTTAAGTTTATCTAAAACAGTTTGTAATGAATATGTAGATACAATAGCAAAATTAGGAAAGTTTTCTTTTAAATAATCTAGATTAACTTTGTCTTCGCTTTGTATATATTTAACAGCATTATATACTTCTTTCGAAAGTTCGAAAAAACTAGTAAGTTTTTCTTTAGACTCAGGTACATACTCTTCCATTTTCTTTATAAATTCATCAACACCATATGGAATTGTATATATTTCTTTCAAAGAAGAAGTTTTAATAATTTTGTATGCATCTTTTAATTCTGTCCATTCGAGCTTTTCATTTAAGTCGTATTCATCAAATATTTTTCTTAAATCATTTTTATTAGTTTTATTTCCAACACCTTTTAATGCTCTTAGTGATGTTTCAAATTCAAATCTACCTTTTATAAAACTAGTTGCAAGTCCACCAGGTCCGTTATTTTTTTCTAACACAAGAACTTTTTTCCCTTTTTCAGCAATAGATAAAGCTGCCATAAGACCAGCATTTCCAGCACCAATAACAATTACATCATAATTATGTTTCATAAAAAAGCTCCTTTATAATACATTAATATTATCATTTTTTTGTATATAAATAAAGTAGAAGCATGTTTTTTAAATAGCTTTATCACAATTTTTATCATTGCAAACTTCATTTTTATACTCTATTTCTAAAGTTACATGAAATATATTTAAATCATTTAATGTTTCTTTAATACTCTTTTTAAGTTTAATCACTTCTTTTTCACTTACTATACCATTTAAAAGTATGTGAGCGGTCATATAGTTATTTTCTCCATCCATTGTCCATATATGGATATGGTGAATGTCTTTGATTACAGGATTTACAGCTGTAACTTTCTCTTTTATTTCTTCTAATCTAAATTCGCTAGGCACTTTTTCCATAAATATGTTAAATACATTTTTTAAGTGTTTATACACATGAAAAAGTATATATATAGATATTAATAAAGATAAAATAGGATCTATTATATATAATTCAAAAAGTTTTATACAAATACTTCCAATTAATACCACTATCCATCCCAGTACATCTTCAAGCATATGTAAACTTATAACCTTCTCATTAGCTTTTACTCCTTTTGAAGTTCTATATGCAGCATATCCATTTATAATAACTCCAAATATAGCAAATATTATCATTCCATCATAATTAACTTCTTCAGGAGTAATAATTCTTGGAATAGAGTTATATATAATAAAAATAGAACCAAGTAATAACACAACAGATGTAATTAAAGCTCCCAAAAGAGAATATCTAAGATATCCATATGTATATTTGTCATTTGGATTTTTTTTGCTTTTGCGTTCAAATATATAAGAAAGTCCAACTGAAAATGCATCACCTAAATCATGTATAGCATCTGACATTATAGACATACTATTAGTAAGAAAACCCCCTATAGCTTCTAAAATAGAAAACATTATATTTAAATAGAAAGCAATCTTAATATTTTCAATAGAATTATGTTCATGTATATGTTTTTTATCTTTCATATAATCACCATATATATTTTATCATATAATATTGAATAAAAACATTAAATTTAGTATAATTAATTAGGTGAGAATTATGAATACAATTAGTAACTGTTTATTACTTTTAGAAGTAAATTATGGTATAGAAATTACTATTTTATTAATGCTTGGTATATCACTTATTTTAGCTATAATTATTTTAACAATAATTAAAAATACTAAGGGTAAATAATGAAAAAGAAAATTAAAGCACAATTTTTATGGGTATTTTGGATTATATATTTGGAGTTCATTTACAGAATTTTTGTTGTCGGAAGTTTTTTTGATAAAAATACTCTTATTGTAATTTTATTTAGCATTCCGTGGATAATAATATTATCGATATTTTTAAATATGTTTAATAGTAAAATCAATAAGTTTTTAAATGCTTTTTTTCTTGTTTTAATTACAATTATAACTTTAGCTCAAATAGTTTATTATAATTTTTACGATTCTATTTTTTCTTTCTTTTCTTTCACCACTGGTACTGGGCAAGTTATGCAATTTTGGGAAATTATATTGGATATTATTTTTGGTGTATGGTATATTTTTCTTATTACATTAATACCCGTTATACTGTATCTAATTTTTAATAGCAAGCTATTTGAATATAAAAAAATGAGTATGAAAAGATTCGTTATAAATATATGTATATTTGTATTATCTTTTGT
>JAAZDL010000173.1 GCA_012512795.1 Mycoplasmatota bacterium | reverse complement strand
CATATGGATTATTTAGAATCTGAGATAGCACCAAATTTAATGAGATTTATTAAATCCAAAATTGGTAGTAAAAGAGTAACTTCCTATTATAATTTTTTAAAATATATTGGAGAAGAAAACTTACCTTTGTTTACTGAAGAAGAAAACATTTTAATAGATTTAATAGAAGAATTATTACCGATAGTTAGAGTCGATGAATATTTGATTATTAATTATTTGTTAAATCATAACGAAATAAAGGTTGAAGAAATAATTGGATATAACTCTAGAGTTAATCTTAATACGGTTCATAATGCTGTTGAGCAATTAACTAATAAAGGAATATTGAAAGATGGAAGATTTTCATTGGATAATATTTCTAATATTAAAACTTATTTATTGGATTTAGTTAATTATGGAATAAACAAATATGAAGTTGAATTTGGTGATTTTAAAGGCGACTATAAATTGTATTCAAATTACACAAAAGAACAAACAATGACTTCAATTAATAAAGAATTTAAGATGAACATAAGACTTAAGGGAACATATATTGATGAAGAAACTGGAGACACATATATTTGGGTTGGTCTAAAAAAGGACAAGGCAAAAAAGGAAAGAACTGATTATAAGGATAAGTTTATATCTCCGATTATATTTCAATGGGAATCAGAAAACAACACTACTCAAAACAGTAGTATTGGTAAAAAATTACTTAATTCAAATAAAGTGTATTTATTTGTTAGAAAAATGGATGATGAAGATAATATTATTTTGCCTTTTACTTATTTTGGAATCGGTAGATTTGAAAACGTTAGAGATTCTAAAGTTATCGATCAAAAAACTAAAGCCGAATATAAAACTTTATTATTTGATATTAAACTTGATAAAGAGGTTCCTGCTGAATATTGGATTGACTTTGAAATTCCAGAGAAGGTGATCGATAATGATTAATGTAGTAGCAGCTATTATAAAAAACAAAGAGGGTAAAATATTAATAGCACAAAGAAATTTAAAAAAAGCCCAAGGCGGTTTATGGGAATTTCCGGGTGGCAAAGTTGAATATGGCGAAACGCAAGAGGCAGCTATTGTAAGAGAAATAAAAGAAGAGCTGAATATGGATATAAAGTTTGATGAGTGTTTTGATGAAAAAATCTATAAATATCCAGAAAAAACTATAAGACTGATAGCAATAAATTGTTCTATGATTGGTGATACATATGAGGTCCGTGAACACGAGCAAATAGTCTGGGTAACACCTGATGAATTCTTCAATTATAAATTTGCGCCAGCTGACATATATTTTGTAAATAAGATTGTTAATAATAAATAACTAATAATCCTAATTTGTACCCCATATATAATCTAGTCGAACTTTAAGTAGGGTTTATTGACATTTAGTTTTAATAATTGACAACTATATGTTTAAGGTATCGATAGAAGTTTTGCCGCCTTTTAAATTAGAAAATAAGAAAGGAAGTTAAATTATGAAAGAATTAATTAAAGGAAGAAGTTATGGAACTAATGCTCAAAATATTTATATAGAAGGATGCAATAGTTTTAGTTGGGACATATCTAAAATAGAAAAGTTTGGAATGCGTAGACCTCTATATGCTAAAGATTCTGCTGAAGAAGGCATAAGTGTTTGGTTTCTAGCTCATTCAAATTGGATGGAAAATGATCACATTAACCATAAAAATTTTATATATCCAGGAGAAGAAACTATTAAAGAATATTATTTTAATAATAAAAGACCAGATATAACGGATCAAACTAATAGACTTGTTTTTGCAAAAAAGAAAAAAGATGGAAGGTATTACTTTGTTGGGATTTTTGAAATAATAGAGAAAACCGATCAAGCAATATTATATAAAAGAACTTCCGGAACTTATTCATCTAATTAGTAGAGGTAATAAATGAATAAAGACGTTATTAAATCTTCAATATATGGTTTTGTTATTGGTGATGCAATGGGTGTTCCTGTTGAGGTTGTTTCAAGAGAAAAACTATTAAAGCATCCTGTAACAAAAATGATTGGTTATGGTAGTCATGATGTACCTGAAGGGTATTGGTCTGATGATACTTCTATGGTTCTTGCTATAATGGACTCTATAGCAGAATCAAAAGGTATTAACTATAATAATATGACTGATAAGTTTTGTGATTGTATTAATAATGCTAAACATACTTCAACTGATGAACTATTTGATCTTGGAATTCCTGCAAAAAAAGCATTATTAAAATAAAATTATATCTGAAGAAAGCATATATGAAATGGGAATGCCTTTTACCCTTATTTCTTAACTTTTCTTCTTTATCATTATAGTAATTATCAAAAATAGTATTTATCGTTTATGTGGTTTGCCCTTGAAACTATTCTGTGAAATATTATTATATTTTTGTTCATTTCATTTAACTCCTTTTTTATAGCTTATATTGTTATTATCTTTTAATTTTTCTATTTATATTATGTTAGATAATCCTTTCCATAAATAAAGACAAAATAATCTATATATCTAGTCACGTTTATGTACTAAATAAATTCTTTCTAATTTTTAAAAAACATCAGATGATACTATAGAATAATAAAAAAAAGCAAATTATTACATTGCTCTTCCTTTAAGTTGATCAATAAGACTATCTCGATATTCAGCTAATTCTTGCATGCTCATTCCGTCAAAGCGCTTCATTACATCTGGCAAGAATACATAATTAAAATCAATGTCAGGGTTTTCTAGTTGAATGATACCCACTATTATTTTACTTCTGACTTCTTCGTTGCTTATTTCTTGGTTTTGCTGCACGGGTTGAGTTTCTTGGTACCCTTGCATTTGTACAAATTCTGCTTCTCTTAGTTTAGCATCTTTAGTTTCATCTAACATGATTTTTTCTTTTTTTAATTGTTCAATAAGTTCTTGACGATTCGATTCTTTTTCGATATTTTCAGTAGTATTCGTAGTTTCAGTTTTTATAGTCTGTTGTTTATCTTTTGATACTTGAGTCTCTGCTTTAACACCAGTATACCTAAAAGCTTTGTCTAACCTTTCATAAAGCTCAAGACGTCTTTTTTCAGCCTCAGATTCTTTCGTTTTCTTAACTGAACTATCGTCGTCCGATAAAAATCTTATTTTATCTAGCATTGCATTAATCTTATTTGCCTCAAACTCTAATTCTTCTTCTAATGAATATGCCTTAGATAATCCTTCATCTGAATCATTAATATAATCTAAAGATTTGTTTCTATAAAATTCTTTCAATACAACACTTCCTTCCAATGCTATTATATCATTTTTCTTAATAAGTCTATATTAAATTGATTTTAAAAAATTTAGAAATGTAAACTTAAAGTACATTATTTGTTTCATATGGTATGTTAAAGTCATAGACATTTGGTTTTTTTTATTAAAAATGTTGTATTGTTTTGAAATAAAAAGCCAAAATTAGGTTTAAATATCCATATTTATATTCAGTATTATACATTCTATACTATATCTATAAGTGACTTAAACAAAACAATTTATGTCTAACATATAGGCTATTTAAACTTTAGAAAAAAGAAAGCGGTGAAGATTTGAAATATAGGAATAAAGTTAATGATTATGAAAATTATCGTGTTACTCAAGATTTAAATAAAATTGAATTTAAATATAGAGAGAAGGAAGTAGTAGATTTTTCTAATGAATGCTATGACAAGTAGATATTTTTACATTTGCAAAAGATGTAGAGTTTGGTTTTAGCGAATTAGTGGAACAAATTTTAAAAGGAAGAAAAGAAAAATAAAATTAGTAAAACAGTAACAACTTTGATAAAGATAAAAAAATTCTAGCAAAGAAACATCTGTTAAATATATTAAAGTTTTAAAGAAAAAATAATACATAAAAAACTGCTGTAGGCAGTTTTATTTTGTTTTGGTTTTTAACCATTTTTTTCCATCGACTATTCTTGATATTAACATTGAACTAGCTGTATCACCTGTTACGTTTAATACTGTTGCTGGAGGGTCTATTATAGTTGCGATTATAGTTAGTATTGGTAATGCAGCAATAGGAAATCCCATCATATTTATAATAAATAATTCTGAAATGGTGCCACCACCAATAGGCACAGCAGATACTAATAATGTAGCTACTAAAGCAACACCTAAAACTATAAATATATTTGGATCAGTATTAAATAAATAAACTAAGAACATAATTTTAAATACACTTCCTAGAGTTGAACCATCTTTATGAAAACTAGTTCCTAACGATGTGGTTGAGTCTGCTATATCATCAGAAACTCCAATTTCTTTTACGCTTTTATTATTAACAGGCATACTAACTGCTGAAGAACAAGTTGCTAATGCAGTTATTGTAGGCGGAAGAATATTTTTCCAATATGCAATTAATCCTTTTTTTCCAGCTGCTATAAATGCATATAGAGAATAAACTCCAAAATATATTATTATGGAAGCAACAATATAAATAATAAATGTTTTTGCATAACCAACAGCTATCTCATTACCAAATGTAGCAATAAGTGCTCCGAAATATACACCTAAACCAATCGGAGCATAATACATTATTATTTTTAAATACTTTTCAACAACAAAGTTAGCACTTTCTAATAATTCTAAAAATTTATTTCCTTTATCTTTTGTTAAATTAATTGAAATTCCTATTATAATTGAAAATATAATTAAAGCAATCATGTTCTCGTTATTAAATAAATGGTAGAAATTATTAACACTAACTGCTTTAACTGTTTGTTCAAGTATATTTAATTGAGTAGTTTCTTCTTCAATTGACAGATCTAAGTTATTAACTATATTTTTACTATCAATACTACCTACTAAGTTTATTCTTGTGCTAATCATTCCAATAACTACACTAATTACTGAAGTAACAATAAATACCATAATAATTGATAATAATATATTTCTTAATCTTTGTGGTTTTTTCATTTTTCCTATAGATGTAGTAATACTTAAAAATATCAAAGGCACAATTATAACTAATAACAGATTAATAAATAAATCTCCAAGTGGTTTTAATATCAAAATCTTTTCTTTAAATATAAAACCAAGAATCCCACCTATAATAAGTGAGGCAAGTAAAACAATAGACGACATATAATTTTTAACAATTTTTTTCATGTTTTTCTCCTTTTATAATAAATTATATATTAATAATTATATATTTCTATACTATTTAATCCACATTAGTCCACATGTGATATAATTGAAATATGAAAAAAAATTATATTAAGATGAATGAAAATGATAATTATTTATCTCTTGGCAATATTTTTAATTTACTTAAAAGTATTGCTAAAAGTAAAGAAGCGGCTCTTCAAATGGAGTTTTTTTCCTTGATTTTTAATATTAATGATATTAATAAAACAACAGTTAATAATTATTTCACAGGATACAGAGCTATTAATATTGTTTATAAACAAATATTTATTGATTTAAAAAAAGAGATGTCAAAAGATTATTTAATATTTATTGATTCAATATTAGGATTTTTAAGAATCCTTGATGATAAAATTTATAGTATTGATGAAGATAGTCTTGATTTAATTAATAATAATGAAAAGTTATTAGAATTATGTGAAAAGATGTATTT
>JAAZDL010000172.1 GCA_012512795.1 Mycoplasmatota bacterium | reverse complement strand
TAAGAGACAGATATATAAGCAGTAATATAATTAGTAGTTGTAATTGTATATCCTTTTTGAAAAGTATCATATCCAAATGACTCTTTAGTTGGCCATAGTATATCATATTCTAAAGCAATATAATTATTAATCTTAGTCTTTTTAATATTAGAAACATCAACTATAATATTATATTCTTTTAATTCTTCATTTATAGTATCTTCTAAATATTTACCATATTCTTCAATGTCTTCTTCAGTATAATTTTCTATATTATGTTTTGTAGAAGAATCATTTTTAGTAACAGTTATAACAATATTATCTACTTTATTTTTTAATTCCCATTTATATACTCCACTTTCAGTTTTAATTTCAGTAAACTCTTCATTTAATTCTATTTTAAAATATTCATTTTCATAAGCTTTAATATTTATACTAAATAAACAAAAAACAGTCATAATTAATAAAATTTTTTTCACTTTTTTAATCTCCTTCATTAACATTATAAAACAAAAAAACTTTTTTTGAAACTACTATTGAAAACAATAGACAATAATTAAAAATAATGATATATTTATAAATATAAAATTATAATATGGAGAAGCAAGTATGAAAAAGTTTTGTGTATATTTGTTTATTGTATCTCTTTTGTTTCCTTTAGCTATAAAAGGAAAAATGTCAGTTGATTATAGTGCTGGAAATCAACATGCTAACATTTACATATCAAATTTTAAAGATTATGATTTGTATATTGTAAAAGATAATAATAAATATTTTTATGATGGAACTTCAATTTCTGCTAGTGGCAGTTTTATAAACGGTGGATTTTTAAACTTGTATGAATTTATTATATCAAAGGATTCTTTTGGTGATACGTATTTGTTTAATGGAACTAAATATTGGACAATGACTAATTCTGCTGAAGGAAAATATATGATATTGCCAGAGTTTCAAAACAAATACAAAGGATATAGCGAAAATGAAAATGCTGGTGTTAAAATTACTCAGTATGTTCAAGAGGAAGTGGAAGTTGTTGGAAGTGGTAGTTATGTTGATCCTTGGGTATTTATACCTATTTCAAGAACTCGAAATATAGTAGTTAAAACTACTGAAAGTGTTTTAGCTGAAAAAACTGTAAATTATGGAAGTGATTCTACTATTGATATTCTACTTAATGACATATATACAGCTGATGGTTCTACTGTTGTTTGCAATTATTTAAATGATGTGAGCTCTGTTGATTATACAACTTCATCTATAGACAATGGAAGAACTTTAAAAGTTGCTATAAATAAAGTTAAAAAAGATATAGAATGTATTGTACAGTTACAAACTAGATCTTATAATATTGCAGTTAATGTATCAGGAGGAACTGCAACCCCTACAAATAAAAATGTATTACATGGAACATCCGCAACATTTACTCTTACACCAAATGCTAATTATTCTTTAAGTGGAGCGACAATAAGTGGATGTACTAATGCAAATATAAGTGGAAATATTTTAACAGTATCAAATATAATAGAGTCTAAAACGTGTACTATTACACTACCTTTAACAACGTTTACAGTTATGTTTAACGCAAATGGTGGAACAGTTTCTCCAACTTCAAAGAGCGTAACTAACGCATCAACATATGGTTCTTTGCCAACACCAACAAGAAGTTGTTATACATTTAATGGTTGGTATACTACAGCTAGCGGAGGCACATTAATTTCTGCGTCTACTGTTGTAAATTTATCATCTAATCAAACTCTTTATGCTTTGTGGACAAATAATCCTAACAGTGGAACATTATCTTACACTCATACATCTTGTAGTAGTTGTAATAGTTATGGGACTTATTATTATTCTTGTGGCGGAAGCTATTCAGGTTCGAACTCCAGTTATAATTCAAATTGTGCTAATACAGGATATATAACTAGTTATAGTGCCTCTTGTGGGTATGGATATGCATATTATTCTTGTGGTGGTTCTTCCTACGTTTATATAGGTGATTGTGTTACAAGACCTACTTGTACTCACTCATTTGCGCCAACGTCTTTAAAATATAATGTATCAGGTCAATTAACGTCTTGGTCTACTATTGGATATAACTCTCCTGCTGGATATATCAGTGTTTATGCATATGGATTTAAAAATGGAGTTACATGTTCTTGTTCTTCTATTTATTGTGCTAATGGAACACAAATTGGAAGTTGCACTAACTGTGGTGTAGTAGATGTGACTTCATCAAAAACAGGTAATGGATATATAGGGGTTCAAGTAAGTAACTCTGCCGGAACAAGTTCTTGTGGACAATCATATTCGTGGAAATAATGAGGGTAAAATATGAAATTAAAAAATAAAATAATAACACTTATATTATTAATTGTTTTAAGTATAGGATGTACTGAGAAAAATGAAATTATAAAAGAAAATATCAATGATTTTATAAGTGAAATAGATAGAATAAACATTGAAGATAATATGTCTTCAACTACTAAATCTGGTCCGTATTCATTAACCTCGATTATAGAAACACTAACTCCAGCTTTAACATATAATGAAATAAATACTAGTAATAAAGTCACAAATGATGCAGTGTTAGTTCCTAAAACTAGCAATGAAGAAAATGATAACAATTCTTCAAATATGGATAATTATTTAAAAGATGAAACAGCTGTTAACATTAATCTTTCAAATGAAATTTTATTAAGTTTAGAATACTCTAAAGAGGAAAATACAGAACCAAAAAAAGTATTAATTAGTAATATTAAAGTTAAAACTAATTCTAAAAAAGGAGAAATAAAGTTTTACGGAATAATTGAAGGTAATAATTACACTTATATAGATTTAATGAGAAAAAACGAAATAATAGATTCTTTAGAAATAAATGAAGATATATTAGGTTCAAAGTTAATAGATGGAAAAATGGCTATTATGTTCTCTACTGTCTTAGAAAGAGTAATGAATACTTCATATGAAAACCTTAATAGTATTAGTTATCTTGAAATAATGAGTAAATCTAATATTACTCAAGAAGATTTGAATTTTACTATTACATTTGATATATTAATATATACAGATGATAGTGTTTATGCATTGCCACTAGAATTTAGCAACAAAGTAAACATATATGATAAAAATTTATCAAAGCAATATACTATAAAAGATAAATTATATTTTGTTAAAATTAAATAATAAAATTAACAACCAAATTGGTTG
>JAAZDL010000171.1 GCA_012512795.1 Mycoplasmatota bacterium | reverse complement strand
CGATAGTAGTATGCAAAAAGAGAAATTTATAATTATACCTAATAAAAAAGAATTGAAACTATATGAAAAGTATAGTTTCAATAATTTTATTTTGCCCCTTAAAAATTATTCTATAGGTTTTGATGTTTATTATAGTATTGATGAGATAAATGAGTTATCAAATATGCATAATATATATGTGATGATTAATAAATTTCTACATAATGACATAATATCTTTTAAAGAAATATATACGAAATTTAATAAAAAAATTAAATTTATAGTAGAAGATATTGGTTTAACAGAAATAATTGATAAGTCAAGAATAATACTCTTTGAAAATCATATAATATCTAATTATAAAGCTATAAATTATTTAAATAAGCTTAATTATAATAGTGTTGTAGTAAATAATGATCTAACTATTACTGAATTAGAAGAAATATTAGATAAAACTAATAGTAATTTATATTATTATATTATTACTAGAAATAATTTAATGTATTCTAAAAGAAAACTAGTTAGTAATTTTAATGAATACTATAAAATAAATAATAAAAAAAATGTTTATGATATAACTGAAACTATCTCTAAAGAAAAATTAATTGTTAAAGAAGAAAATGATAGTTCTATTGTTTACTATTCTAAATTATTTTGTGCTAATAAATATATAAATAAACTTGAAAAGATTAGTAACTTTATTATTAATTTTACTAGTATAAATGAAGTAGAAGAACAAATAATATTAGATTCATATGATAAAGAAAATTTAGTTAATTTAATTAATTGTGATTATTATTTTCTCGAAAATGATATTAAATATAAAGTTGGTGATTTAAAATGAAATATGAATTGTTATTACCAGCAGGAGACTTGGATAGATTAAAATTTGCATGTATTTATGGTGCTGATGCAGTATATATTGGTGGATATGAATATAGTTTAAGGGCTAATGCAAATAATTTTTCTTTGGAAGATATAAAAGAAGCTGTTAAGTTTGCTCATTTATTAAATAAGAAAATATATGTAACTGTTAATATGATATTTCATAATGAAGATTTAGAGCATTTGGATAAGTATTTAATTGAATTGGACAGTATTAATATTGATTCATTTATAGTAAGTGATTTTGCTGTTATAGAGGCTATAAATAGGCTTAAATTAAAGACTCCTTTCTTTATATCAACTCAAAAATCAATTACTAATTTAGAAGCAGTTAATTTTTATAAATCTTTAGGAGCATATAGAGTAGTTTTAGCAAGAGAATGCTCTAGAGAAGATATAAAAAGAATTAAAGATAATACTGATACTGAAGTAGAAGTATTTATTCATGGAGCTATGTGCACCTCTTATAGTGGAAGATGTGTAATGTCTAATTATGTGACTAAAAGAGATTCAAATAGAGGAGGTTGTTCTCAAGTATGTAGATTTACATTTAATAATGATACACCTTATGAATATGCTTTTTCATCAAAAGACTTGAATATGATTTCTTATATATCAGATATGATGGATATGAAAATAGAATCGTATAAAGTTGAAGGAAGAATGAAAAGTTTATATTATATAGCAACTGTAGCAAATGCATATAGAGTAATAATGGATAAGAAAATAGATGGAACTTTGAAAAAAGATGATATAAAATATTATCAAAAAGTATTAAACAGATGCTCTAACAGAGAAAACACTGCTCAATTTTATAATAAAAGTGCTGGAGTAGATGAACAGTATTTTAGTGGTAGACAAGAAATAAGTAATAAAGACTTTTTAGGTCTAGTTATTTCTTATGATGAAAAAACAAAAGAAGCTATAGTTGAACAAAGAAATAAATTTAGTGTAGGAGATATAATAGAAGTTTTTGGTCCTAATACTACACTAAATAAATTTAAAGTAAAATATATTATAAATGATAAAAATGAAAAAGTGATATCAGCATCTCATGCTCAAGAAATTGTTAAAATAAATATACCTTTTAAAGTAGTAGAAAACGATATTCTGAGAGTTGAAATATCTTGACAAAACACATGATTTAGTGTATCATTTATTGATAGCAAGAAAGAGGTGACTTTAAAGGTGAAAAAGAAGGAAATATTTCTTACTGGTGAGGGATATTTAGAACTTGAAAATGAACTACATTATTTGAAAACAGTAAAAAGAGAAGAAGTAATGCAGACTTTAAAAGACGCTAGAGCATTAGGAGATCTTTCAGAGAACTCTGAATATGAACAGGCAAGAGAAGACCAAGCTAATCTTGAAAAAAGAATAGTTGAGGTTGAATATACTTTAGAGCATGCAACTGTTATAGATAAAACTAAAGAAGATGGAAAAGTTGGAATTGGAAGTCAAGTTGAACTTCAATATGAAGATGATGATGATGTTGAAAAATATAGAATTGTTGGAAGCCAAGAAGCTGATCCATTTAGTAATAAAATATCTAACGAAAGTCCAATTGCAGCAGCAATAATAGGTAAAAAAGTTGGAGAGACTGTAGAAGTTACATCACCTGATGGCGTATACAGTGTTAAAATAGTAGCTATAGGATAGAAATATCCTTTTTGTTGTGAACTATTAATTATATAGGAGGAAATAAATGAAGAAAAATTATGTTTTAAAATTAGAAAAAAAAGAATGGAAAGATTGTCTTAATGAAGCTTTTGATAAAAAGAAAAAAGATATTAAGATGGATGGATTTAGAAAAGGACAAGTACCTTTTGATATATATGTTAAAAAAACAGGAATAGAAAGTTTGTATATGGATGCTGTTGATATAGCTGTTGATGTTCTTTACAATAGACTATTAAATGATCCTAAAACTATTGTACCTGCAGCAACACCAAGTATAGATATTAAAAATATAAATGAAAATGAAATAGAAATTGAATTTGTTTTAGTATCTTCTCCTGATGTAAAACTAGGTAAATATAAAGATTTGAAAGTTAAAAAAGAAGAAGTTAAAGTAACTGATGAAGAAATAGAACATGAATTAGGACACTTAAAAGAACAATTTGTTGAAGTTAAAGAAGCAGATGAAAACTCTAAAATTAAAAATGGAAATGTTGCGATTATTGACTTTGAAGGATTCTTAAATGGAGTTGCTTTTAATGGTGGTAAAGGTGAAGATTATTCTTTAGTAATAGGGTCAAATACTTTTATACCTGGATTTGAAGAAGCTCTTGTAGGTCTTAAAAAAGGTGATAAAAAAGATGTTAAAGTTACTTTTCCAGAAAATTATCATTCTGATGAGTTAAAAGGAAAACCTGTAGTGTTTAAAGTAACTATAAAAGATGTAAAAGAAAGAGTATCTCCTGAATTTAATAAACAATTTTTTGAAGATTTAGGAGTAGGTGGAGTAACTTCTCTTGAAGAGTTAAAAAATTATATTAGTGAAAATAAAAAAGCTGAAAAGTCAAAACAAGTAGAAGATGAATACTTATTTAAATGTTTAGATGTTGTTATCGAAGATGCTAAATTTGAAATACCTGAAGAAATGACTACAGATGAAGTTGATAGACTAGTTAAAGAATTTAGTGAAAGATTACAATACCAAGGATTAAAATTAGAAGACTATTTAAAATATTCTAATACTTCAATGGAAAATTTTAAAACATCATTAAAAGAAGAAGCTAATAAGAGAATTAGCTATAGATTAGTTATTGATGCTGTTGTTGCTTTAGAAAAACTTGAAGTAACTGAAGAAGAATTACAAAAAGGACTTGAAGATGCAAGTAAACAATATAATGTATCAGTAGAAGAATTTGTTAATCAAATAGGTTCTAAAGATTTATTTAAATATGATTTACTTATGAGAAAAGCAATGGAAATTGTAACAAAATAAAAGAGTTTTAAAACTCTTTTTTAATTTGGTTCAATAAGTGATAGTGATACTTTGTCTTTATCTTTATTAATTTCGTAAACATAACAAGTTACTATATCGCCAACAGATAATACATCACTGGGATGTTTAACAAACTTGTTTGATATTTTTGATATATGTACTAAACCATCATTATGAAGACCTATGTCAATAAAGGCACCAAAATCAACTACATTTCTAACAGTACCTTCAAGTTTCATACCTACATTTAAATTCTCTAATGTCAATATATTACTTTTTAATATTGGAGTTTGAAAATCATCTCTATAATCTCTAGTAGGAGACTTCAAAGAATCTATTATGTCGTTAAATGTATATATATCAATATTTAGTTCTTTAGATATATTATTTGTATTTATAGACTCTAAAGAGTTTATTAAATCTTTAGAACCTATATCATCAATAGTAAAGTTTAAATAACTAAGTAATTTTATAGTCTTATCATAGCTTTCTACATGTATATTTGTCTTATCAAGAGGATTAGTTCCATCAACTATTCTCATAAATCCAATTGATTGTTCATATATTTTATCATTTACTAGTTTTTTCTTTTTAAGTTCCTCTCTTGATTTTATCTTTCCAAAACTTTCTCTATAATTAATAATTTTATCAATAGCAGGTTTTGTTAATCCAGAAATATATTTTAATATAGAAGCAGATGCTGTATTAATATTTATTCCGACATTATTAACACACTTAGTAACTACAAAATCTAATGATTCAGTTAACTTTTTTTGTGATACATCATGCTGATATTGACCAACACCAATTGATTTAGGATCTATTTTTACTAATTCATTAAGAGGATCTTGTATTCTTCTAGCTATAGATATAGCACTTCTTTGTTCGACTTGTAAATTAGGAAACTCTTTAATAGCTAACTCACTAGCACTATATACACTAGCACCAGCTTCGTTTACAATAGCATATTTGCAAGTTTTAACTTCATTTACTACTTCACTTACTAATTTCTCACTTTCCCTAGATGCAGTCCCATTTCCAATAGATATAATATCAACATTATAAGTTTTTATTAACTCTTTTAACTTATCTTTAGATTTTTCCCATTCGTTTTTTGGTTCATGAGGATATATTACATCTATTTTTAATACTTTAGAAGTAGAATCAATGATTGCTAATTTACATCCAGTTCTAAAAGCAGGGTCAAATCCCATAACAATTTTATCTTTCATAGGAGCAATTAGTAAAAGATTTTTTAAATTTTCACCAAAAACTTCTATAGATTTATCTTCACTTTGAAGAGTAAGTTGTGATCTTATTTCTCTTTCAATAGAAGGAGAAATTAATCGTTTGTAACTATCTTTGATAGCATCTATTATATATATTGAAGTAGGTGAATCTTTTTTAATTATGTTTTTTTCTAAATAAGAAATTATTTCATCATTATTAACTTCAATTTTTACTGTAAGAACTTTTTCATTTTCTCCTCT
Organism: Mycoplasmatota bacterium; assembly: GCA_012512795.1. Classification (GTDB taxonomy): domain Bacteria; phylum Bacillota_I; class Bacilli_A; order RF39; family UBA660; genus CAG-1000. The sequence continues at coordinate 934 of JAAZDL010000171.1, read as the reverse complement.
ATTAATAGCTAGTACTCTATGAGGTTTAATATATTTAACAGCTTCGTTAAACTCATAATACATTTCATAGACTTTATTTTCATCTATAGCACCTTTTTTTAATAGTGAAGTAACTGTTCCGTTTTTAAAATAATAACTTCTAATCCATTTTCTATAACTTGCATTATCACTTATCCATTCAGCTATAATATATTTTGCTCCTTGAATAGCATCTTCTTTAGTTTTAACATTAACATTTAAAAACTTTAATATAGACTCTTCATCAAAAGAAGAAGGAAGACTCATTATTATTTTAGCAAGGCTTTCAAGGCCATTTTTAATAGCTTCAGTAGCTTTTGTTTTCTTTTTCTCTTTATATGGTAAATATATATCTTCTACTTCAACTAATTTTTTAGCTTTCATAATACTTTCTTCAATTTCTTTAGTAAGCATATCTTTTTCATCAATAAGTCTAATTACATCATTCTTTCTTTTAAGAAGGTTAACTTCATATTCATAGTATTCATTTATTTTTCTAAGCTCTTCTTCATCAAGAGCGTTAGTTGCTTCTTTTCTATACCTTGCGATAAATGGTATAGTATTTCCTTCAGCTATTAGTTTTAATGCGTTTTCAACTTGAAAAGTAGTTATATTTAATTCGCTACTTATTTCTCTAATAATATTTTCGTTCATAATTATCTCCTTGGCATACTTTAATATTCTATCAAATATTAATGATTTATTATATACTAAAGCACCTTTTTTGACAAAAAAAGATTATTTTAACATAATTATCTTTTAATATTATTGATTCTATCAAATAATAGAACTTTAAAGCTCATTGACTATTTATTTAAAATATTATAAAATTAAATAGAAAATAGGTGAATATATGAAGAAGTTATCTAATCTATTGCTAATAATTTTATCTACATTTTTTTTATGTGGATTTATT
>JAAZDL010000170.1 GCA_012512795.1 Mycoplasmatota bacterium | reverse complement strand
TTCAAGATGAACTATTAATCCATCTACTAAACTAATATCAGTTTCTTCAACTGTAATATCATACTTCAATTCTTTATCAAGAGGAACAATAGTTACTATTCCATTTGACACTACTACTTCAGCTAAAGCTTTTCCTAATGATCTTTTAATTACTTTAACAACTTTGCCTTCGCCTTTAACTGGATCTAATATATCGACTAAAACAGTATCTTTATCACAAGCACCTTTCATATTGTTCCTAGCAATAAATATATCTTCTCCATTTTTTACTAAAGCATGAGCATTGCCTTTTTCATGAACATCTAAAGTTGTTGTTAATAAATCATTTTTTTTATAAGTATTCCCTGAAGAGGTTCTTAGTATGCCGTCTCTACACATTAAATCTAATTCGTGAATCAAACTTCTAAGTTCTTCAACTGTACTATCTTTTTTAATACTATCCATAATTTCTATAGCATTTAATTTTTTGTCTTTCGCATTAATAATTTCTAATATCTTGTTTCTCATTTTATACCTATACCTCTCTATTACATTTTAACATATTTATAAGAAAAAAAATTCATATTTAAATGAATTTCTTTGTTTTTTTATATTGATAATATAAATGAGATTATTATGAAAGCAAAACCTAAAGCATATGTAAGTCTAGTAATAAACTTTTCTGCTCCTCTTTCAGTAGATTTCCCCATTAACATAGCATTACCACCAGTAATAATTTGACTAGAATCACTAGCTTTATTACTTTGTAGAAGTACTATTGATATAATTAATATTGATATAATTATAAGCGCAGTTTCCATACCTCATCTCCTTGCTGTTAGTATTTTACTATATTTGCACTATTTTTGCAAGTAACTATTTATCAAGTTCTTCTTCTATTTTAAGAAGTCTATTGAATTTACATATCCTCTCTCCACGAGATACTGATCCAGTTTTAATGAAAGGTATATTAAGTGCTACTGCTGCATCTACTATAAATGTATCTGTTGTCTCTCCACTTCTATGAGACATTATACATGTGTAGTTGTTTTGTTTAGCAAGTACAACAGTTTCTAACATTTCATAAAAAGTTCCTATTTGATTAGGTTTTATTAATATTGAATTACATAATCCATTTTTAATACCACCTTCAAGTTCATTTTTATTTGTAACAAATAAATCATCACCAACAATATTTATTTCTCCACCTAGTTTATCAGTTATAAGTTTAAAACCTTCATAATCATTTTCATCAAATGGATCTTCAATTGATATTATAGGATATTCTTTAACTAAAGATAAATAATAATCTAAAAGTTCTTCTTTCTTTAAATTTTTATTTTCTATTTTGTAAGTTTCAGTTTTACTATTATATATACTAGAAGCTGCTACATCAAGAGCAATAAATACATCTTTACTAGGAACGTATCCAGCTGATTCTACAGCTTTAATTATATAATTAAGTGCACTTTTATTACTATCTAAATTTGGTGCAAATCCACCCTCATCTCCAACTGAAGTTATATGTCCTTCATTTTCTAAAAGTTTTTTTAATGAATGAAATACTTCGCTAGCACATCTAAGACATTCTTTGAAAGATTCTCTTTTAGGAACAATCATAAATTCCTGAATATCTAAATTGTTCTTAGCATGCATTCCTCCATTAATAACATTAAACATTAACTTAGGTATTTTTTTCTCTCTAGGATTTAAGTAGTTATATAATTCTTTATTTGACTCTGCTGCCGCTGCTTTAATAGATGCAAGACTAACACCTAAAGTTGCATTAGCTCCTAATTTTTTCTTATTAGGAGTCCCATCTAATTCTATCATGGCTACATCTATTTCTTTTTGATGTGATACTTCAAGTCCAATAATTTTTTTACTAATTAGAGTGTTAACATTATTAACTGCTTTTAATACACCTTTACCTAAATATCTTTCATCATTATCTCTTAATTCAAGAGCTTCTTTGCTTCCAGTTGATGCTCCAGAGGGGACTGATGCTATACC
>JAAZDL010000169.1 GCA_012512795.1 Mycoplasmatota bacterium | reverse complement strand
CTTGAGAATCACCACCAGACTCAGTAACTTCTAAGTCTTTTAAATTATGAATGTTAACAACATCTTTATAAGTATGAGGATGTACTAGCAAATAATTAATTCCTTCGGCATTTCTAGTAAAGTTATATATTCCTAAAGATATAAGTTTAGATAAATAATTTCTAGAATCACTTTCTGGATTATCATCAAGTAATAAAATAACATTCTCCATATTTATATTCATTGCTAATTTTTGTAAATTATCAGTATTTTGATAATCTCTAATAGCAGTAATATCTAAAATCATTTTATCATAATAGAAATTTGTAAACGTATCGATAATTTCATCTACATTAAAAACACCCTCAATGGATTTCATTACTTCTACATTTAATCCCATGAGCATTTCTTTGTATTTGTTTACAACCATTACATTCATTATATATTCCTCCTTGTTTATTTAAAACACGCTGTTGAAGGGTCTGCTTCCCAAACACTTGTAGCGGCATCTACTTCATAATACATAGCTTTTGTTTCACCTGATATTGGTATTTTAAAAGTATACTCAATAACTGGTATTGTTATTTGAACAAAAGCAGTAACTTTATAGTATATTCTTGGTGTTTCTCCTAATTTAGCACATACTCTTGAAAGGCAATAACCTCCTTGTTGAGGAGTACCATAATCATTCCCACCAAAAACACAGTCTACAGTTTTTATATTGTATCCCATTTTTTTAACAATAAAATAAGACATAGCTTCTACTGAAGTATCACTTTCAGTTAAATATGAAGGGGTTTTAGAAAATGTAAAACCTGAATTCTTTTCAATTAAATTAACTATTTGATTTTTAGCTTTAAATGCTTTAGTATAACTTATTGAATATGCTAAGAAACCAGAAAAGAGCGCTAAAAATAGTGCAACAATACCAAATATCCATTGACCTCCAATAGCTTCTTTCATTTACTTCACTCCTAAGTTTAACAACCATTTACTGTTTTATCTGCCCATTTTTTAGCAGCAACATCAGACTCATAAAAAAGAGTATTTGTTTCTCCTGTTATTGGAAGTTTTAAAGTATAATTAATAACTGGAAAATCAATTTTAATAAATGTTGTTACTTCATAATATATTCTAGCACCAGTCTTAGTACCTGAACAAACTTTTCTTTGCACACAATAGCCACCAGGCTGTTCATATCCGTATTTTCCACATTTAACTACTAGAGAATTATATCCCATACTATCTAATAAAAAATAAGCCTTAGCTTCTACTGAAGTATCACTAGTAGTCAAATTAGGCTTATTAGAAAAAGTGAAACCTTCATTTTTTTCAATTAGTTCAATAATGTGATCTTTAGCTTTGAATGCTCTTGTATAGTTTATTGAGTATGCTAAAAAACCAGAGAAAAGAACTATAAATAGAAGAACTATTCCTAATATCCATTGCCCACCTATAGCCTCTCTCATTGTTCACCTTCCTTAATTAGTCAGAAATAGAAATACAATCAGTTGTAGTTGTTCCTCTACAACATTGCCAAACTTTAGCAGTTGCTTGAGTTCCAGTAGATGTATTTTCATCTACTTTTACTGCTCTATAGTCTGTTCCATAAGTTTTACATGTTTGATTTGCTATCATTTCTTGAATCATTGGCCAAACAAAGAAATAGAACAACGCTCCAATTGCAGCTATTGCTATAAGAGTAACAACTGTCATATTTAATTCACCTGTTGCTTCTTTCATAAATATTTCCTCCTTACTTTACATATTAATTATATAATACTTTTTTTTTATTAGCAAGCACATTAACTAAATTCCGGTAAACATTTGTAAAATAGAAAGTAGTAAAATAACCATAACACCTGCTCCTGTTGAAGTAAGCATAGTCATCGTTTTCTTCTCCATTTTTTCTAAACGTTCTTTATATTTTGTTTCTCTAGATTTTGCTTGTAAATTAGATACTGTTCTTGAAAAAACAATTAACTGATCTTGTTTTCTTTCTTGACTACCTAAACCTAATCTGTAAAGAAGTCTCATCATACGCATGGAATCTCTAACTGGGTATCTACGAGCAAATGCCATATAAGGTTCAATAGTAGAATCACCTGCATCAATCGATGCGATTAAATCTCTTAGTCCTGCTTTAAACATTTCCGGAGATTGATCTAAACTCCTAACAATAGCAACTGGCACAGTATAGTGCTGTATTAAAATCTCTAAACTTTTTAAATAATATGGTAGCTTTAAGTTAATATCATGCAAATGGTATTTATAATAATTCTTTACGCTATTATAATCGTTTTTAAATACTAAATAAGTAACAGCTAATACTAAAACAATTTTAATAGCAAAGTTCAAACTTCCTGTTGTTGTTATAATAACTAGTATACCTATTAAAAATACTATTATTCCACTTTTTACTCTTGCTTGATATTTTGCATCAAAGTCTACTTTATCACCGTACTTAGCAGTTAAAAGAAAATCATAATCACTTTCTTTTAATTTAGAAAATAAAACTTTATTATCTTGTACAAATGTATTAAAGTTTATTGTACCTAAATAATTAAACAAAAGTAGCAATATAATACCTATTATTACTATTTCCATTATTCAGCACCTACATCCTCATGGTAATATTTTATTCCAGAGAGTAAGAAATATGTGTTGATCAGTATTACACCATGAAGTAATAACTGAACCATCCATTGTTCAAGAAGAGCTGTATAACTTGCTTCTCCTAATAATATTTGAACAAGTAAAACTAATAAATAAAGAGATAAACCAAATGTAGTAAATTGTTTATAGAAAGTAGTTCTATCTATTCTATCTCTATAAACACTTTCAACAAGCATATCTATATCTTGAAGCATTCCTTCTAAAGCCTCACCTGAATCTTTAGATCCTTCTTTTGTAATTTGAATAAACAACTGATGCATATTTTTTACAACATAATAATCATACTTCTCATTCATAAATCTTATAGCTTCATCTATAGTACCATTTTCATATGACATTTGAATCATTTCATTAACATCACCTAAAATAGGTTGTTCTAAAACTCCCGAATCTCTAACTCCTTCAAGTGCTTTAACAAAAGATTGAGTAGTATTAAATTCCATTATAACGTTTGTAGTATATATTTGTATTTGTTCAAATAAAAACTCACTATAAGCTTTTTTACATCTCATAAAAGCAAGATAAGGTATTATCAAGATTGCTCCTACTGCATAAAATATACTCCATATAATACTATAGAAATACATATATGATACGAAAGCAGCTGCAGCACCAAATATTGTAACTTGAGCAATATATTGTTTTGATGTGTATTCTTGACCTAGTTCTTTTGCTTTTTCACGAACTATTTTAAAAGAATAAGGCGCATACCTTTCATATGTAGTTCCAATAGTTTTAATAATAAATTTGTATGAATTATCACCTGTATTTTTTCTATATATATATATAAATATTAATATTACAGCAATGACAATTATTTCAATATACATACAAACACCACCTTCTTATATTTCAACTATCTCTAGTTGATTTTCAATAACTTCTTGATGAGTAGAGGTTTCTTTCATCTCATTTTCTTTTGAAATAAAAGGATCTTCTCTCATCATAACTCCTTGAGATGCAAGATAATCTATTAAGTGTCCTGTTGGATTATTTAATACAACATTTCCAAACAAATCTCTTGAATATAATATATTTAACTTAGCAGCATTAGCTTCATCATCAACATAAAATTCTACAACTTGTGTAATTTCTCTTTGAAATCTATTATATTTTTTAGAGAAAAAACCTTTAACATGCACACCTAATTGTATATATCTATGCATACCCTTAACAAACTGATCAATATCTTGAGCTGACTCTAACAAAGAGTAAAGACGCATAGGAATACTACTAGCTTTATCAGAGTGAATTGTTGATAAAATATTATGTCCTGAAGAAATAGAGTTTCTAACAGCAAGAACTGCCTCAGCAGAACGCACCTCTGATAGTAATATCCATCTAGGGTTTTGACGCATACAAGCAACCAAAACATCTGAATATGAAGCGATATTATTAGTTTTCATAGCAATAATATCTCTATTTGGATATATTTTATCTAAGTGAAGTTCCAAAGTATCCTCAATTGTTATAACTTTTTCATCTTCTTTAATATGACTTGCTAAATATTTAACAAGCTCTGTTTTACCTGAACCAGTTTCTCCACTTACAAGTATATTACAGTGACCATTTACACAAGTCATAAGAAAATCATGAATATCAACAGGTACATAATCTTCTTTTATTAATTTATCTTTATTAAGTCTTATTTTAGCAGGTGTTTTTCTTATTAAAACAGCTATGCCATTAGTAGCAATAGAATCATGCACAAAGTTTAAACGCAACTCTGCACTTTCAGCATCAAGCAGTGGATGGGCCATATTAAAAGTTTTACCCATAACATTCGAACACTGAAAAGCAAGTTTTTCCATTACATCATTATTAAGACCTTCCAAATGTTCTGGATGAACTCCTTGAGTAAGTGTTTTCACCCAAAGTTGACCACCATTAGAGTATGAAATATCTGTAATATCATCATTCTCAAGGAGTGGCTGTAATAATCCGAAATCTATTTGTGAAAAAACAACATCACCCATTTTTTATTCCCTTCCTATATTATTTATTCTTTAACAGTAGTTTCCTCTATTTCATCTAATTGTACTTCTATTGTTTGAGATAAAATAAAATCTTTTAAATATTTACTACTTATTGTAGTTGTTGGATTATAAGCAGCATTTCTTGGTACAGGTATTAACTCACCATCAAGATACATAGATTTTCTAAGTAGTAAATGCATATCTTCAGGTACAGAGAATATTAAAGCAGATGCTTCTCTTTGCTCTGAACTTCTCTTTAAAATATGTTTTCCACTTTTATCTTTAACAGCAAGAACTTCAATTCCTTCTATAAGTTTACCTAACACTATTTTCCCATCTTCATCAACTGATTTATAATATAAGTCAATTTTATCACTAGGATATATAGAGTTACCATAAGTTGTTTTTGTATTAACATTTAAAGATACGATTGTATTTTCTTTATATATATTTGACCACGCAGCATCAGGCATACTTTCCCAGTTCACAAGAATAGAACTATAAAACAAACTACCTGCTGGTATAAATGTATTATAATTAACATATTTACCTATTATATTAGTATCTGAAACTACAACATTAGTATTTAACATTACAGAAGCTATTTTAACTGTACCTAGCATTTCTTTTTCAATTAATGTTCTAGCTGGAATATCTTCAATAGCATAAGGAACACTTACAGGATTAGTAAGTTGTTTAATTCTATAGTTATATGCAACAAAAAGAATTGCTAAACATATAGCACCTGCTATAATCGTAACAATGCTTTTATTTTTAAATAGTTTTTTAAAAAATGCATTCACTATTATTCACCTCCATTTTGAGTAAGTTCATTTAGATCCTCTTCACTTACATTTATAGTTTTTGAGTTTATCAAATTTTCTAAAAATGAACTGCTTATTTTAGTTTCTTTTGGATTAGTAGAATACTCTGCATTTCTTGGCACAGGTATAATATTACCATTTAAATATAATGCTTTTCTAAGTAAAAGATGAATTTTTTCTGGAACAGCAAATATCAAAGATGAAGGCGAAGGTACTTCAACACTTTTTTCAAATACATTATTACCTTCTGAATCCATTACTTCTAAAACTTTTATACTTTCTATTAATTTACCTAATATTAATTTGGTTGTTTTGTTATCTCTAGTTACGTAATATAAATCAATATAGTTACCAGGAAATATTGAATTTCCATAAGTAGACTCTAAAGTTACAGGAAGAGCAACAACTGTATATCCCTCAGGTATATCAGCATAAGAACTTCTAGGCATTTCCTCCCAAGTTTTTAATGTATCAGCATAAAACAAACTACCTTGTGGTATTACTGCATCATTACTTACATATTTTCCTATAATCATACTTGTATTAGTTATAACATTTGCTGTAACAGTACGACCAGGTACTTTTTTAGTAGATACCATATCACCAGTGATTAAAGTTCTTGGTTCTAACTCTCCTAATGAATACGGCACTGAAACTGGTTCTGTTGCTTTTTGTATTCTCCACATATATGCCCAAT
>JAAZDL010000168.1 GCA_012512795.1 Mycoplasmatota bacterium | reverse complement strand
GTTATATAATATAAAGTACCTACAAAAGCACTTACTATTAAAATAATAACTAGAAAAATAATTATAGTTATTTTTTTATTTTTATTTTTCATATATTCACCATACTACTTTCAAGTTATTTGAACTTTTAGCTCCAAATACAGGAAAATTCGCATTCTCTTCACTACCAGAGTAAGTAAGAATATACTGAACATCATAATAAGTTAAGTTATTATCACCTATTTTTTCTAAAGACTTTATAGCAGAATCTTTAGCAGTAGCTACTTTAATTGATTTAACGAAATCAATAGTAATATAAATAATTCTTCCTTTTACATTAACTATTACTTCTCCTATATTAGTATCAGCACTATATATATTTTTAATATCATCTTCTAAAGTAGAACTTAGTGGATAATTGCTAATATTATCTAGTCTATCTCCATATTTACCAGTACTATTTTTAGAGTAAAAGTATGAATATAAACTATATCCTATAAGAAGAAAACAAACTATAAGTATTCCCATTAAGACTAGTAATATTCTATTATCTTTAATACTTTTTCTTTTTGACATTTAATTAAACACCTTCCTTGGATTAAAATATTATACTATATTTTCATATTTTTTTCTACTATTTGATTATATCAAACAACTTTTCTTTATTCCATATCTCTATATTTAAAGACAATGCCTTATCATATTTACTACCAGGATCATCACCTACTATTACTACATTAGTCTTTTTGCTAACTGCATCAGTAGTAAATCCTCCCCTATTTTCAATATAGTTTTTTAAGTCAAGCCTTGATATATTACTAAAAGAACCGGTAATAACAAATCTTTTATTTTTAAAAGTTTCATCTTCTATCACTTTTTCCCCTAAGTAAATCATATTTATTGATAGAGATTTAAGTTCATTAATTTCTTTGATATTTTTTTCATCTTTAAAATACTCTATTATATTAGATGATAATATATCCCCTATATCTTTTATTTTAGATAATTCATCAGTAGTAGTATTTATTAAATTATCAATAGTACTATATTGTTTAGCTAAAAGTTTAGCTGTTTTAGAACCTATACCTTTAATTCCAAGAGCAAACAATAACCTTTCTAAAGAATTCTCTTTAGATTTAGATATAGCACTTAAAATACTATCTACACTCTTATTACCAAAACCTTCTAATTCAATTAATTCTTCTTTTTTACTATCAAGCTTATAAATATCACTAAATTTCTTAATATATCCATAATTATAAAAATCTTCTATAATTCTTTCTCCAAGACCTTCTATATTCATAGCATCTCTAGATACAAAATGTATTAAACTTTCTATATTTCTCGCAGGACACAAAACATTATCACAAAAATAATCTACCATGTCTTCTTTTTTTTGAAGTTTACTACCACACATAGGACAAGAAGAAATCATAACAAACTTTTTTTCACTACCATTTCTCTTCTTAAGTTCAACTCTATCAACAGCCGGTATAACATCTCCTGCTTTATATATATATACATAATCACCTATTCTAATATCTTTTTCTTTACAAAAGTCTTGATTATGAAGAGTAGCTCTTGAAATAGTACTACCAGCTACTTTAACAGGTTCCAAGACAGCATTAGGTGTTATTTGACCTGTACGACCAACAGTAAATATAATATTAGTTAACTTTGTCATAACTTGCATAGGAGGAAACTTATAAGCTGTTGCCCATTTAGGAACTTTAGCAGTATATCCAAGTTCATCTTGCATTTTAATATCATTTAACTTAATAACAATTCCATCTATTTCATAGTCTAAATCATTTCTTTTTTCAGTCCACTTATGAACATAAGATATAACATCACTAATAGAATCACATAATATTATGTTAGGGTTTACAGGAAAACCAAGTTTTTTTATATACGAAAGACTCTCATAATGTGTATTAAATTTACTATTCGGGTAATGATATAAAAAAGCATCAAGGTTTCTAGATAAAGCAACACTTGAATCTAATTGTCTAATAGACCCAGCAGCTGCATTCCGAGGATTTTGAAACATAGGTTCATTATTCTTAATAGATTTTTCATTAAGTTTATTAAATGACTCTTTACTCATAAATATTTCACCACGAACAGTTATATCAACATCTTCATTTAATTTATGTGGAATAGTCTTAATGGTTTTTACATTATGAGTAATATCTTCACCAACAATACCATCACCCCTAGTTGCTGCTTTATATAATTTACCGCCCCTATACTCTAAACTAACTGCAAGTCCATCTATTTTAAGTTCACAAACATATTTATGATTAGGAAATACTTTAGATATTCTTTCATCAAACTCTAATATTTCATCTTCATTAAATACATTACCTAAACTAAACATTGGTACATCATGAACTACTTTTTCAAACTGAGATATTATTTCTCCACCTATTTTTCTAGTCGGAGAATCAACTTTTATCCATGACGGATGATTAGTCTCAATTTTAATTAATTCTTGCATTAATCTATCATACTCATCATCACCAACACTAGGCTTATCAAGAGTGTAATATTCATATGCATATTTATTTAAAAGATTTATTAACTCATTCATTCTATCCATAATAATCACCATAATTATTATACCATATCTCATATAAATAAATAATACATCATTTAAAGAGTGTTATTGTTTTGAAAGTAATTAATAAGAAAATATGTAGTATTTTCAATTATTTATAGACTTTTTAAGCAAATTACGGTATAATCTAAGCACATTTAAAATTAGGTGGAAAATATGAAGGACCCGAAAATAGTTTACGCAAGAGGATTATGGTCACATCCTAAAGCGGTAGATTGGATTGCTAATAAACTTCAAGAAGAAACCGATTTACCTGTAGAGTTATTTGATTATCATGAAGAATTAGTTTCATATATAGATAATAAAACATATATGAAAAGAGTAACTGAAAAGTATGGAGATACTTATGCAGGAGAAAATGTAATATTATATGGTCATTCACATGGTGGTACTTTTGCAATTATTTTTAATGAGAAATACGGTTCTAAAAAACTAATTTTATCTAATGAATGTTTAAGACCTTATGGAATACTTCTTAAAGTTCCTCATTTTATAAAAGAACTTTTAGGAAATATGAGAATTGGAGAAGGCTATAAACCACATTACGAAATAAAATATGAAAGCGAAGTAGATAAAAGAATAAAATATTTTACATCACACTTTGATTTAAAACGTGATATTTCAAGATTACTGTTTGTTAGAAAAGAAGCAGAAAAATTAGCTGGTGGAATTAAAACTGATACTCTATGCATACAAAGTTTAAAAGACGAAATGGCAAGTATAAAACCTAACCTTCAATTCTATAGAAATATTAATCTACCAGAATATCAAGAAGGAATGATTACTTCACCAGAAATACCAACAAAACAAATCATTCAAGTGCCTGATGGAGAACATGCAATTTTGAAAGAAACAGGTGTATATCCAAGACTTTATAAATCAATAGGAAATTTTATTAGAAGATAATAAATAAAATAGCTTTTTTAAATATATTAATTACTTAAGTGACAATTAAAAAACAATTATATTTAATTGTTTTTTTATTCTTCGTATAAATCATCTGGATTTGCTTTAAGAATAGTGGATTTTTTAGAAATAAATCTATAATTATCACTGTCTAGTTTTTCCCATTTAGTATCAATTATTGTACATATATCATATATTTCATCTAAATCATAGTCTCTATCTTCTATATCGTAAAAATCTCTGCCTTTCATATCTAGTTGATAAATAATTACAGTAGCAATTTTACCCTCTTGTTTTACATCAGCTATTATATTAAGTGTACGACCATCTCCTAGTCCCTCAGGAGATAAATATCCTTCAAATTCATCTATTTTTATATAATATTCTTTAAGATATTCTTTAACGTTAGTAATTCCATATAGTTCATATGCCCAATTTTCATATTTAGAAGCTGAGGTATAACACACTGGTGGATATTCTTCTTCATTAAGTTTATCGCATAAATCGTCATCTGTTATAGTAAATGTGGTTAGCCATATATTTCTTTTATTATCTTCAGTTAATAATTCATTTAAATTAGAAAAATCATTAACACAATAACCTCCGCTACATCCATATGTAGCGAATCTATAATCTGTATTTTTCTTGTATGAATCAGAAAGTTCTTTCATTGTAACTTGAGTTTTTTTGTTATTTTGATTCTCATTATTGTCATTGTTTTGATTGTTATTTTTACTATTGTTATCGTG
>JAAZDL010000167.1 GCA_012512795.1 Mycoplasmatota bacterium | reverse complement strand
TTTTTGTTATTTGTTTTACCTAATTTATAATCATATAAAAGTGCTTTTATATAAAGACCAGAGCCTCCCACTATTACTAAGTTTACTTTTTTCTTAAGACAATCATCTATTATTTTTCTACCTTCATTTTGATACTCAAAAATAGAATAATCATCATTTAATGAAATTAAATCTATCATATGATGTTTTATATTTTGTTTTTCATCTTCTTTAATTTTAGCTGTTGCTATTAAAGGTTCTTTATAAATTCCAGTAGCATCAGCATTTATTATCTGTGCATTATATAATTTAGCTAGTTCAATTGAAAGATAAGTTTTACCTGCTCCAGTTGGACCTACTAAAACTATTATTTTACTTTTCATTAATTTACCCTCTTAAACATTTTTTCTAATTCATATAAAGGATATTTAATTATAGTAGGCCTCCCGTGAGGACAAGTATATGGAAATTCACATTTAAACAAACTATTTATTAATTCTTCTTGCTCATATACAGTTATACTTGTATTAGCTTTAACACTCATTTTGCATGATAAATTTATAGCTGCTTTTTCATTAAATTTTACTCTATCAAAATCTTTTTTAAACTCAACTAACAAATCTAATATCATTTTTATACTATCTTCTTCATATCCTTCTTTTAGCCATGAAGGATGCTCTGTAACTCTAAATGTATTAGTACCAAATTCTTCTATTTTAAATCCAAGTTCTAAAAGATTATGTAAATACTCTTGTATTATTAAGAACTCATTTTTAGGATATTCTATTTGAATTGGAAAAAGCATTTGAGTTGTATATATTTTACTATCAACTAAAGCTTGCATATACTTTTCATAATTGATTCTTTCATTAGCTGCATGTATATCTATCATATATACAATATCTTCATCTTGAGCAATTAAATATGTACCTAAAGCAAGACCTACAGGTTTAATTAATGTATTTATGTTATTATCACTTTCAGAGCAATATTTCTCTTCAGTTTCATTAATATTAAAAGATAGTTTTAAACTTTCATATATTTTACTATTATTAGTATTATCACTAGTTTCTTCATAAGCTTTAAAAGTATTATCTGCTTTATTCAAAGCTTTTTTTATAGTATCAAATAATAATTCTTCTAAACTATCCATTTTTGAAAACTTAATATCTTGTTTTGTAGGATGCACATTAACATCAATGAGTGTTGGATCAGTTTCAATTTGAATAACTACCACAGGAAACTTATTATCAGCTAAAACAGTATGATATGCATCTTTTATAATTCTATTTACAAAAGCATTATTTATTACTCTACCATTTACTAAAGTTATCATGTTATTTCTGTTAGATTTATTAATATTTAAATTACTTATAAATCCATTTACAGTATAATCATAATTTTCAGCGTATATCTCAATCATATTTTTAGATAAATTGTAACCATATATTTCATGAATAGCTTTATATAAATCATTACTACCACTAGTTTTAAATATTTCTTTTTCGTCATTTAATAAAGTAAAAGATATATTAGGATGAGATAAAGCTATTTTTTCCATATAGTTGCTTATTAAAGAAAGTTCAGAATTAAGACTTTTCATAAACTTTAATCTAGCAGGAGTATTATAGAAAATTTCTCTTACTTCAATTCTAGTACCTTTTCTAATGCTTCCAATTTTTTCTTCTAGTATCTTACCTGCTTTAATA
>JAAZDL010000166.1 GCA_012512795.1 Mycoplasmatota bacterium | reverse complement strand
GCCTATGTATTCACCTATTATGCCTAAGAAAAGTAATTGAATTCCTCCTAAAAATAACAAAACACACATAACTGATGCATATCCTGGAACAACTTTGCCTAAAATTAAAGTTTCAATAACAATAAATAATAAATATAAAAAAGCAATTAAGCTAGTTAGTACACCAGTATATGTTGCTAATCTAAGTGGCTTGGTACTAAATGAAATTATTCCAGTAAAAGCGTAGTTGAATAATTGTTTTCCACTCCATTTTGTCTTTCCTGCCTGTCTATTTTCAACTATATATTCATCGTAATAAGTATCAAAACCAATATAACTAAATATACCTTTAGAAAATCTGTTTTTCTCGCTTAATTCAAGTATTGATTTAACCATTTTTCTTCTAAACATTCTAAAATCAGAGGCACCGTCAACTATTTCTATACTTGATAAAGACGCCATTATTTTATAAAAAGCTTTTTGAAAGAATCTTTTTTTATTTTGTCTTTGACACATACATACTGAATCATATTCTTGATTATCATTCAAAAAGTTATACATCTTCTTTATATATTCAGGATTTTGCTGTAAATCACAATCAATTATACAAGCATAGTCTCCTTTTGAATGTAAAAGACCTGCATATATAGCTGATTCCTTTCCAAAATTTCTAGAAAAGTTAATGATTTTTACACATTCTTTATTGTTATCATAAATATTTTTTAACAATTCTCTTGTTTTGTCGGTAGATCCATCATTGACAAATATAATAGTAAAATCAATATTTTTTAATGTTTCTTTTGTCTTTTGAACGAATCGTTCAACACTACCTTCTTCGTTATAAGTTGGTACTATAACATCTATTTTCATCTTTCTCTCCTAATAACCTAATATTCCATCTAAACTTTCATCATTTTCAATAAACTCTGAAACTAACACTTCTCTATATTTTGTTTTAGTGTCTCTTATATAAATTTTCTCTATACCACTATTAATTATTACTCTTTTGCACATAGCGCAAGGCATAGCATTTTGCACATATTTCCCTGTAGTAGAGTCTATACCTACCATATAAAGTGAAGATCCAATTATATCTTTTCTAGAAGCTGATATGATTGCATTTTGTTCTGCGTGAACACTTCTACAAAGTTCATATCTTTCTCCCCTTGGAATATTAAATTTTTCTCTTGTACAATAACCTAAATCAGTACAATTCTTTCTTCCTCTAGGTGCTCCATTATAGCCAGTTGATATAATTTCATCATTCTTTACAATTACTGCACCCCACACTCTTCTAATACAAGTAGCTCTTTTTAAGCATGTCTCTGCGATATCTAAATAATAATTAACTTTATCTATTCTTTTCATTTAAACCTCTCAAACATATTCTATCATTTTTTAGCTATAAATAAAATATAAATTATAATAAAAAAATTAGACTTTGTTTTTAATACTTTAAATGCTATAATTAATATGAAAATACAAGGAGTAAAAATGGGAAAAGAATTTATCAAAACTATACTTAAAAGAAGTAAAAAAGAAATAGTTATTGAACTTTTTGTTTGCATAGTATTAAGGGTTATACTTCTTGTAATTCCTATTTTATATAGTAAAGCAGTCAACTTTATTTCTTATCAAATGTTTGAAAAAGCTGTTTATGTTTTAGTATTATATATTGCAGTTATGACTGTCAACAAAACATTTGAGTACATAAGACAACACACTTTTTATAATGTATATAAT
>JAAZDL010000165.1 GCA_012512795.1 Mycoplasmatota bacterium | reverse complement strand
CTTTTATGGCAGGTCCAATTTCTTCTATTTCTTCCCTGCCGAAAAGCCCCTCATCACCTGAATGGGGATTTAGGCCGGCTACCGCAATGCGTGGCTCATTGATGTCCATTTTTCTTAAAATCAGTTATTTTATTTACTTTAATAGTTTCTATATTTTTAGTTTCTAATATTTTTACTGTTTCTCCAGTATCAAGTAATAAATTTAACATATTCATTTTAAAAGACAAAGTATTTTTCTTAATACTTTTCATTATAGAACTAGCTTTAAATAAATCAGATTTAAATTGTTCTTCATTATGTATATAATTTGTGTTGATTCTTATAAGTTTTAAATCATTTTCCATATTTTCAAGCCAAATTTCATTTTCTAGACCTTTTATTATTATAGGTCTATAGTCCTCTTCTGTAATAAAATAATGTAATATTTTTAATATAACATCATCTTTTTGATCTATCTTAATGTTCATTTTAATCTCCTTTGTATAAATAATATTTTACTATTAATTATAAAATTAGTAAAGCACCAGAATAAATGAGTAGTATAAATATATTTAACTAATATTCTTATATTTATCTAATATTTCATCAAACTCTTTCTCTGGATTTACTGTAAACTCTAAAAACTCTTTAGTTATAGGATGATTAAATCCTAAATAAGCTGCATGTAACATTTGACCATAGTCATTAATTACTTCTCTTCTGCCATATATTGGATCATTTACTATTTGATGATTAATATAATCCATATGAACTCTAATTTGATGTGTTCTTCCAGTTTCAAGAATAAGTTCTATTAAAGTAGTATTTTTATATCTTTCTAAAACTATAAAATTAGTAATTGCTTTTTTACTATTTTCTTCAGTAACACACATTTTTTTTCTATCAAATTTACTTCTTCCTATTGGAGCTACAATTTTACCTTTTGATGAATCTATTATTCCATGAACTAGAGCAATATATTTTCTTTTAATTCTTTTATTTTTAAAATCATCGCTAAGTATTCTATGTGCTTCATTTGTTTTTGATATTAACAACAATCCTGAAGTATCTTTATCTATTCTATGTACGATTCCACTTCTATTATCTCCCGCTTCATCACTTAACTCGTCAGTATAATGCATTAAAGCATTTACAAGAGTATTAGAATAGTTTCCATTACCTGGATGAACAACCATTCCACTTTTTTTATTAATAACCATGATATCATTATCTTCGTAGATAATGTCTATTGGTATATCACTAGCAACAACAGAAGTATCTACTTTTAATTCATTAATTACAATCTCATCATCTTGTTTCAATAAATATCCACCTTTAACTATTTGGTTATTAACTAAAATTTTACCACTTTTAATATTTTTAAGTATGAAATTTCTGCTTTCTCCTAGCTCTTCAGTTAAAAAAAGATCTAGTCTTTTAGAAATATTATCTTGATTTATTATTATCTTTTTCATTTTTACCTTCCTTTATCATAATATAAATTAGTATTAGCACACCAAAAGTAATAAGAATATCAGCGAAATTGAATATTGCCATTTCTTTGTTTAATATTGTAAAAGAAATATAGTCTATAACATGTCCTCTAAAAACTCTATCTATTAAATTACCAAAAGCACCGCTTAACACTAATGATAATGAAAGAGTTGAAAGTCTACTATTAATATTATTCTTAATTTCACTAATTAAATACCATATTAATATAGAAGCTACAACAATAAGTAGTAAGCTACTTCCACTAAATATTCCAAATGCAGCTCCTGTGTTTTTAATATATATAAATTTTAAAAAATTATTTATAATAACAAATTCTTCATTTATATTAAGATTTTTAATTAATAAAAGTTTTAATATTTGATCAATAAAGACCAAAAAAATAATTATTAATACAGTTTTTATATATTTTTTTTGCATATTAATATTCTATCATAATTTTAACTATATTTCCATTATTAATAAACATGTTAATTGCAACAAAAAAAGATAAGTATTTCTTATCTTTTTAATCAAGTTTAATATTTTTAGCAAGTACTTGTAATATTTCCGGATTTTTTACTTCTTTAACAATAAATTTTCCATCCTTATCAATTTTTTCTAAAAATGTAAATTTATTAGTAAAATCTTCACCATCAGGAGTTACTTCAGCTACAAAGAAATAGGTTATTCCTTTATATGCTGCTTGTCTTAATACAAAGTATTTCTTTCCTTTTTTTAATTCAAGAACTTGGTTTGTTAAATTTTCCATTCTTTTTTCCTCCTTAAAATTATGGTGTACGGCCTTTAGCTTGTTCGTTAAGTTCTTTAAATGTATCTAACCATTCAAAGTCGCTAACTGCTTCATTAAAGTTGTCTTTTTCTTGCCCTTGTAATGTTTCTAAAGCTTCTTCTTCAGTTATTTCTTCACCAGTTGGTGGAGCAGATTCAACATTTTCTTTAATTTCTCCAATTGCTAAATCATCTTCGTGAACAATTGCTTGATCATGTCTATTATACTCTAAATCTCTATCTTCTAGTTTAATAGTTGTACCATCATCTTCATGAACATAAGCAGATCCATCATGAGTAACTTCAACACCTGATGTTAAATCAACAACTGACTCACCTTCGTTAATAATATATGGCATACTATCCTTTTCTACATAATCTTCTCTATCATTGTTGTTGTTATCATTATTCCCATGATTGTGATCATGATTGTGATCATGATTGTGATCTCCTCCACCATGTCCATGATCTGGAATAGTAGGCTCTGGAGTTACTGGAACTACTGGAACTACTGGAGTCGGAGTCGGTGTTGGTGTTGGAGTCGGAGTCGGTGTTGGTGTTGGTGTCGGAGTTGGTGTTGGGGTTGGAGTTGGAGTTGTAGGTGTAGTTGGTGCCGTTGGCGCTGTTGGCGCTGTAGGTTTTTCTACTTTAGTTTCTTCCTCTTCTTCTTCAAGCTCCTCTTCTTCCTCTTCTTCAAGTTCTTCTTCCTCTTCTTGAACTTCAGCTACCATATCATCCATTTTGTTTAATATCATACCTGTATGATGTGCTGTACCAAGAGCTGATAACACTAATATTGCTGCTCCTATTGCTTTTGCAACTCTCTTCCATAGTGGAGGTTTAGGGTTTACAACAGCTATTACTTCATCCTCATCTTCCTCTTCAAGTTCTTCTTCTGGTTCTTCAACCATATCTGAAATAGGCATTTCTTCTAACTCTTCTGGGAGTGTTGGAAGTTCGGCAGGAAGAACTGGAGGTATTATTGCTTCAACTTCATCAGATAATTCTGGCGGTAATACTGGAATTTCATCTATTCTTTCTTCAGTATTATCATTTAATAAATCATCTTCTTCTATCATTGGCGGAACAACTATTTCTTCTTCAACAGAAGGTTCTTTAACTTCTGTTTCTTTTTCTTCTAGAGTTTCTTCATCTCTAAATGAACCACCATTCAATAATTTTTCTCTATATTCATCATATTGAGTAATTTTATTATTATCTCTATTAATTTTTTCTGTTAATCTAGTATTTTCATTATTTAAACGATTAATTGACACTGTACATAATCTAATTACTTCTTCTGACTTAGAATTATTTTTTATGTTTTCGTAATTAGATATTTCTTTATTATTTCCTTCAATTTGATTTTCATAATCATTTATAGATTCAACTAAATCTGATTTTAAATCTCCAAAATTGTAATATAAAGATGTTTTTTCTTTTCTTATAGTTGTTAATCTAAATACTTCACTATAAATATCATCAGTTAATTTATCTAAAGATTTGAATATTTCACTTGATTCATACATAGCTTTAGAATATTCACTAATATCTAATGTTTCTTCTGCTGCTAACTCTCTGATTTTAACTCTTTCATTTTCCATCATCACAAATGCTTCGTTTTTTAATAAGTTTAATTCATGTTCTCTAGTTGCTAATTGTGATACACCAGCTTCATCAGCATTAAAAGTTGAGTTTAGTATTTCTTTAATTTTAAATTCTAATTCATTTAATTTATCCATTATTTGTCACCTCTGTTTTATTTCTTATCATCATTTTTACTTTATACCTTATGTCTCCATGATTTGATATATCTAATAGTGAATTAACACTATAATTTTTATCTTTAAAGATTTTAATCATTTCTTCTTCTGAAACATAATTAGCAGATAAATCTTCCCAACTTTCTTCAGTTGTAGTTCCAGTGATTTGTTGTAATTTTATTTTAATTTTATTTTCTATTTGTCTTGTTCTTCCATCACTAACTTTAGGGTTTGTAGTTTTAAAATCTGTCCACTCTCCCCAACTAGAAGTAGTTGTTTTTGTTGCTCCTTCTTGTGGTGCTACTGCACTATAAGCTGATAAGCCAGGAGTTGCTTTATACCATTTATAAGCTGTTGTCTTTGTAGTATCATCTTTTTGAGCTCCAGTTACAGGTGCTTTTGTATAATAAACTTTTTCAGTTGCTGCATTAGAACTTCCTGATGGATAATATGTTTTTGTAACAGTTCCACTAAGTTTATACCAGTTATAAAATGTAACAGACATTTTATCACACAACTCTCCTACTGTTCCGCAACTATTGTCTTTTGGACCTTCCCAATCAGAATAATTTTTACATATTGTACCTTGAGGAACTATATTATCAAGTATTGAAGATCCACTATCTGCTACACAACTATAAAATGTTGTTTTTTGATACACTAATTGTGGATTTGGACCTTGACCACAAGGCATTGTTTGGTTTACTGCAGTAGTTGCATTTTTACTTAAAGCACACTGATAATAAAATGTTGGATTATAAGTATTTAGTATAGTTCTAGTAAAATATTTAGTCACAACTACACCACCATCATTATATGGATAACCATTTATAGCTTTATCACTAAAAGTTTTTGCACCATTTGTCATAGCATAAATTTTTTCAGATTCTGATGTAAACCATTTGTACGCAGAAGTTGTTTGACTATCATGTAAATTATATGCAGGATTTGGAGAAACTGTATAGTATTCAGAAACTTCAGAAGCTGAATTTTTTTCTCCTTTTGAAGTATAATATTTTTTAACATCAACATTCCAAATATACAATAAATCTCTATATCTATAATATGTTGTAGTTGCTAAAGTTTTATATGAAGAATATTTAATATCATCTTTCCAAATTTCTTCTACTTTGCCTAATCCATTTCCACTTGTTTTTAACTTTTGTGGTAAGAAAGAAAATTGAACTAAAGACTTGTCAGTAACAAGGTCAGCTAAAGTTCCTTCTTTATAATCACCATATTCATTTTCAGATGATTTATCTGTGCAAGATAACCAAGGAGTAAATTGTTTTGTGCCATTTTCTAACTTACATACATTTACAAATGTAGTGTTTTGATTGCATGTTGCATACTTTGTAGGATCTACCAAACCTCTAGCAATTAAAGCTTGTAAATCTACTTGTGCACAATCTCCGATTGCTGTTGGAGCTAAATCAGGATTATTTTCATAAAACTTCTTTCCTGCATCTAACAAGTTAGATTCATAATTAAACACTGTTGGAATAACAGGAGTTTTAGTTCCTTCTTTACCAAACCAGTTTTTTAATAAGCAAATAAGTAGTATTATAGCAATAATAATGATTATGCTTATTATAATTTTCTTTACTGTTCCATTTCCTCTATTGTTACCATTTGTATCTTCGTAACCATAGTCTTCATAATTATTTGACATTTTGTTTCCTCCAAATCTTTTGTCATATTCTAGATTATATTTTAGCACATATTTACATATAAAGACAAGTATAAAAATCACTTTTTAGTCACATTTATATAAAATACTTACTACATAAAGTTTTTTTGCTATTTTATAAAAAAAATGAAGAACTTAATAAATTAAATTCTTCAGTACAAAGAGAATAATGTTTAATAAATTAAACTAATTTCTCTTTGTGTTTTAAATATATCAAATTAAATAATTTATGTCAACACTTTTTATTATATTTTTAATTTTAATTGTTTATCATCTGAATTTTGTTTTGTAATCAACTGTCCATTATACCTTACAGGGGACTTTATCTTTGATAAAGATATATCGTAATCTCTAACGAAGAATCCAAAGTCACGTAATCTTCTTCTACTTATTTGATATTTTCCTTCATCATCTCTTATTAAAGTTCCATTTGAGTTTCTTTCAACTATTAAAGCACCATATAAATCATATGCAGCTTTATAAAGATAAAAAGGATCTCTACCTTGATATTTAACTTTATCAGCACTATTAAATATTTCTTCTACTTGTTCACCAACTACATGATAAGGAGAAAACTCATTTGCCAAAGATTTAAAAAAATTAATATCTTCTTTTTTAGAATGAAAGTCTAAACAATATTTAATATATTGTTCAGATAAATATTTCTCATCTTCTTTGTATAATACAGGTATATATTTAATCCTTCTATCATAGTGCACTGCATCTTTTTCATCTTTATTTTTATTTTCAAAGTAAGATATATTTATGTCCGGAGTATGACTTTCTCTTGTTCTTAATTTATCTTTATATTTTAAGAATAACTCTTGCTCAGATAATTGACTAGTCATATTATCTAATTCAGTTATTGTTAGTGGCATTGTTAATCTATTATATAGATGTATAGTAGCAACTATCATACCTTCAGTATTAACATTTCTAGTAATATTTCTAAAATAATATTTAGAAGTTTTTCTTCTATTACTCTTCTCAATTATTTTTAGAAGTTCTGCATATTCTTCTTCAGAACTATATACTCTTTCTCTTGTTCCACAATATTCTACCAAAGAGTATCTTTTTGTTTCTTTTTTCATAAGTACCCCCTTTAATTTGCGTATATTCTACCAAATAATTCTTAAAAAGTCAATTTTTACTTTACTTAAACTCAAAATTATGTTAAATTATATTTGACTTAAAAAGAGGAGGCAAGATTATGGCAAAGAATATATCAAAAAGAAGTAATATGAGTTCTCAAAACAGACCTTTTTCATTAAAAGCTACTAAAAAGACTCAAAAAGTTAATTTACAAACAGTTGAAGTAGATGGTAAAAGAGTAAGACTTTCTACTAAAGAAATAAAAACTATGAAGAAAAATAAATAATCGATAAATTTTTATCGATTATTTTATTATCTCCTGTTCAAGAACTAGATCAACATTATAGTTCTTTTTAATTTCACTTTTTATTTTTTTAATTAATTTTATAATATCATCACTAGTTGCTCCACCTTTATTAATTATAAAGTTCGCATGTTTATTACTTATCATTGCACCATTAATTGAAAAACCTTTAAGACCTAAATCATCAATCAGCTTCCCAGCAACTAATCCTTCGGGATTTCTAAAAACGCTGCCACATGAAGGATTTTCCAAATCTTGTGTTTCTTTTCTTTTTTCAGTTCTAGTTTTTATCAAATCCATTAAATTATCAACAGTATCAACTGTAGTTTTAAGTTTACAAGATAATATAATATATTTTTTATTATTTTTAAATATTGAATTTCTATATTCAAATTTCATTTCTTCGTTAGATAATTCTAGTATGTTTTTTCCATCAAAGACATTACAGGAAATTATAATATCTGACATAGAACTACCATATGCCCCTGCATTTCCATATATACTACCACCAATAGTCCCAGGAATACCACTTGCCCACTCTAAACCAGCCATACCTTTGCTTGATAGTTCTAGTGCTAACTTGTTTATCATATAACCTGATTCAACATATACTTCATTTTCACTTATAGAACATTTATTAAAATATTTAAGTTTTATAACTATACCATCATAATATTTTGGAATTATCACATTTGATCCATTACCTAAAATTAAAAATTTAACTTTATGTTTTTTAACCACTTCTAGTATTTTTTTAAGTTCATCTAAATTCTTTGGAAATGCAATAGCTAAGCAAGAAGAAGAAAGCTTATAAGTATTATAATCTAATAAACTAAATTCTTCTTTAGTATCACAAATTTTCTTTAATTCATTTATCATTTGCTTAAAAATTCCACTATATTATCACTACCAATAATATATTTTACTATTTTGCCATTATTTATTTCTATTAATGTTATATCATTAATTTTTAAACTATCTACATTTCTAGCTTTAGGATTACTTTCAGCAGATATATAATTTATATTAGGTGATATAGACATATCCACTTTATATAATCTATATTTTAAATCTTTTGAAACAATATGTTCAATATAATAATCTCTATCATTATTACTATAAAAATCAAATAATACATAATATTTCTTTTCTTGTCTATTAAACACACTACCTATCAATATCATTTCGTCACTAATTGTAGTTTCTTTAGCTGGTTTTGTATATCCTTCTTCAAAAACTCCTAGTTTTTGCAAGCCTAAGACACCTAAATACATCAATCCTACAAAACCAAGGACAACAGCTAAAGTTATAAAAAAACTTTGTACATCATCTTTTTGATTAACTTGAATAACATTTTTATTTCTTTCTCTTTTTGGTCTTTTATAATTTAATTTCATTTTGTTCTTTGCCATATTTCCATCTCCATACAAATTATAACATATTTTCTTAACTTCAATCAATGCTT
>JAAZDL010000164.1 GCA_012512795.1 Mycoplasmatota bacterium | reverse complement strand
TAGTTGTACTCATTATGCATATCTTGAAAATTTACAACAAACTATTAATGTATTAAATAGTTTTATAAATAGTAAGGAGTAGTTATGAAAACATATTTTATATTATCAATTTTAGTTTCAATTATTTATATGATTTTAAAAAGTAAAAAATCTATGCATATGCTTCAACAAAATTGGTATAATGAAGGAAATAGATATTTAAAATGGATTATAACTAATTATAAAAAAGTGTTTTTTACATATGATTTATCTTTTGTTTTATTTTTTGGAATGTTATTTTTAGAAAATAAAGTTTCTATTATTATATATTCTATAGTATATATAATAATTTATTTTCTATATAACAAAAATATATCTCTAGAGCAGTCCAAGAAACCTTTAGTAATAACTGCTAGAATTAAAAGATTATATATAACTATGTTTACTTTATATTTAATTCCAATTTTTATAATTATGCTTATATTTAATCTTGATATGATTGAGTATTATTATGTAATATTCGGGCTTTTAATATATTTGAATTATTTTATAGTATATATATCTAATATAATAAATATTCCAGTTGAAAGAATAGTTTTTAATCATTTTAAAAGAAAAGCTAAAAATAAACTTAATAGTATGACTAGTCTTAAAAAAGTTGGGATTACTGGTAGTTATGGTAAGACAAGTTGTAAAAATGCATTAAATGATATTTTGAATATTAAACTTAATTCTTATGCATCGCCTAAAAGTTTTAATACTATGAATGGTCTTATGATAACTATTAATAATAATTTAGATAAATTTTGTGATGTTTTTATAGCTGAGATGGGTGCATTTACTAGAGGAGAAATAAAGACTAAAAGTGATTTTATATCTCCACAATATGGAATACTAACTTGTATTGGAACAGCACACTTGGAAAGCTTTGGTAGTAAAGAAAACATACAAAAAGCAAAATTTGAACTTATTGATTCTCTTCCTAATGATGGAGTTGCTGTATTAAATATGGATGATGATATGCAAGTTTCATATAAAAGAAAGAGTAAATGTAAAGTTTTATGGGTATCTACTTCTAACAAAGATGCTGATGTAGTAGCTAGTGATATTATTTTAACTTCTAAAGGAACTAAATTTAAATGTAAATTTAAATCTTCTGATAAATTATATGATTTTGAAACTAAACTTTTTGGAAAAGAAAATGTATACAATATATTACAAGCTTTAGCTCTTGCTCATGAATTTGGATTAAATTACGATGAATTAATAGCTGGTGTCAAAAGAATATCTACTATAGAACACAGACTTGAAATGAAAAAGTTTGGTAATATAAATATAATAGATGATGCTTATAATTCTAATCCTGTAGGTTCTAAAATGGCTGTAGATGTACTTGGATTAATGCCTGGTAAAAAAATAATTGTAACTCCAGGAATGATTGAACTAGGTGATAAACAATACGAATATAATAAAGAATTTGGAAAACACATTTCAAGTGTATGCGATTCAGTTATTCTTGTTGGTAAAGAACAAACTAAACCAATATATGATGGATTAATTGAAAACAAATATAATGAAAAGAACATTTATGTATTAAATGATGTAAAAAAAGCATTTCCATTAATACAAAAATTAAGTGATAATAACACTTATGTACTTCTTGAAAATGATTTGCCAGATTTATTTAATGAGAAAGATTAGGAGTGAAATGAATGAAAATTAAAGTTGGAGTAATATTTGGAGGAGAAACAGTAGAGCATGAAGTAAGTATCATATCTGCAGTTCAAGCAATGCGTAATATTAATAAGGATAAGTATGATGTTATACCTATATATATATCAAAAGAAAGAATTTGGTATTCTGGTCTTATGCTTAGAGATATTGAAGTATTTAAAGATTTTGATAATTTAAAAAAGTATGCTAATAAAGTAGTATTATATAAAAGTAACAGTGAATTTTATTTAAAGAAAGTAACTGGATTATTTAAAACTAATATAGAAACATTAGATATTATTCTTCCAATTGTACATGGTAATAATGTAGAAGATGGTTCTTTAGCTGGATATTTAGATACAGTTGGTATACCTTATGTAGGTTCTAGCGTTTTAGGTTCTGCATTAGGGCAAGATAAAGTAGTTATTAAGCAAATATTAAAAAATGAAAATATCCCTGTGGTTGATTATAC
>JAAZDL010000163.1 GCA_012512795.1 Mycoplasmatota bacterium | reverse complement strand
TAGAGTACCACTTATTAAAAATGGTAAAATTCCAGAATCTATAAAAACAAGGGAAAAAGAAAATGAAGCAGCTAGACTTTATGAATGGGCAACAAATTTTATTAATTCTAATAATATAACTTGTACAGTAGTAGAAAGAGAAAATAGTAAAAACAGTGAAAACTTAATATATACTACTGATGCTTTAATGTTTAAGGATACTGCTCATATAATATTTTCTGATAAATTAGATAAAAAAATATTAGAAGGTAAAACTTTTGATCCTAATAATTATGAAATGCAAACAGAATATTCTAAAAAAGCATATGCTGTCCAAAACTCTTTGCTTGCTCGTGAATATTATAAAAAAGGTATAAATTATCAACTTCGTGAAGTAAAACCTGGTATAAAAGAAGTTGTTTTAGTCGGACAAGGAACAGGTAGACTTTTAAATGGTAGAAGGTTAGGTTCTGGTCTTCATGAAGCAATAGAGGCAAAAGAAGCAGCTATTGGCAAAAATAAAATACCAAAGTATGATGTTCCAATAAAAAAACAATCAGTTACAGTAGCAACTTGTACTTATCCTGATTTACTTAGTATGTATAAAAGCGGAATAAGTGGAATGACTGGAACAAGTAATAGTAAAGAATTTATTGATGTGTATGGTATGCCAACTTATGAAGTTCCAAGTAGAAAAACAAATATTAGAAAAGATTTAGATGATGAATTATATCTTACAAAAGAAGCTAAATATAAAGCAATCATAAAAGAAATTTTAAATGCTCAAAAGAATCTTCAACCTGTTCTTATAGGAACTACTAGTGTTGAAGAAAGTGAGATTATTAGTAAACTTCTTAGTGAGGAGGGAATAAGACATCAGTTATTAAATGCTGTTAGAGATGAAAATGAAGCTGGTATAATTAGTAATGCAGGACAATTAGGTAAAGTTACAGTAGCAACTAATATGGCTGGTCGTGGTACTGATATTAAACTTGGTAAAGGAGCAGAAGAAGCAGGAGGACTTTATGTAATTGGTACTAGTAGAAATAATAGTAAAAGAGTAGATAACCAATTAAGAGGAAGAGCAGGAAGGCAAGGAGATCCTGGTAAAACAAAATATTTTACTTCTTTAGAAGATGATTTAGTTGTTTTAAGAGGTTCTGACAAATTAAAAGAAGCTTTACAAACTTTAGGTAAAACAGATTTACCAATACAAAATAAAGTTATTAAATCACAAGTTGACAGATGTCAAGCAGCTCAAGAAGCAGAAGATCAAGTAGCTAGAATTTCAAGTGAGAAATATGGTTCAGTCTTATCACAACAAAAGAATCAAATATATAATCAAAGAAATAAAATACTAGAATCTAAAAGTATATTGCCATTATTAAAAGATATGATAAGTGATTATACTGATAGTTTAATGGAAACAAAAGATATTGATGAAATAAAAGCTAAACTAGGACATTTAGTAAATATAGATGGAATTGAATTTAAAAAATATGATGAACTTAAACAAGAAATAATGAATACACTTTCTAAAAAGTTAATTCAAGCATCTTCATCTAAAGATTATGAAGAAAATACTAAAGATAAAATGATTGATGTTATAGATAGTTATTGGATAGAACACTTAGATTATTTAACTGAATCAAAAATGAATGCTGGTTTTTATGCTTTAGCACAAAAAAATCCATTAGATGAATATAAATTTAATGCTTATAAAAGATTTGAAGAAATAACACCATATATTCAAAATGAATTAATTACATATTCATTAATGCCAGAAAAACAATTTGGAGAATATGAAATAAAAGAAACGCTTTTATTCGAAGATGAAAAAGTAAGTAGAAGATAATTGTTAAAAGAAAGAGTGATATATTATGCCTGATTTAAGAGAATTAAAAGAATTTATTAAAGACACTATGGGATATGTAATAGCACTGGCGATATTCATATTTGTTTTTACATTTATAGTAGCAGTTGCTCCTATAGCTGGAAATTCAATGAATCCTACTTTAAATGATGGAGATATGGTGATTGTAAGTCGTTTTACATATAAAATTTCTAAAGTACAAAGAAATGATATTATTATATTTAAAGATGCAAATAATAAAAAATATGTAAAAAGAATAATAGGTCTTCCAGGGGAAAAAATAGATTATATAAATGGTTATTTAATAGTAAATGGAGAAACTTTTGAAGAAAATATATCTACTGCATATTTAACTAATAACTTTTTGTTTTCAGATATTTGTTCTATAAAGGACTGTCCTAATTCTGTTATACCAGATAACAAATATTTAGTTTTAGGTGATGCTAGAGATATTTCACAAGATAGTAGAGATCATACAATTGGACTTGTTGATAAAAAAGACATAATTGGTGAAATAGTATATAAAATATGGCCAATATCTAATTTTGGGATAATAAAATAAGCTAAAGCTTATTTTTTTATTACTTTTATCTCTAACTCTTGATTTTTTTAAGATATTGTACTAGAATAAGGCTATACATATTCTTAAATATGTTTTACTTAAAGGGAGGTTAATATGTTTAACAAAAAAAGGCTTTTTGTTTTTGCAGTCTTTTTGGTTTTCTTGTTTTTTATGTGGGCTTTTGGTTCTTCACCAAACGAACCAAATAAAATAAATACTAGAACAGTAATGTTTATTGATTCAATTACTAATACTGTTATTAGTAATCAAACAATAGAAGTAGGAAAAGATGCAAAAATACCTGATGAACCTATACATGATGGATGTAATTTTGTAGGATGGTACACTGAAGGAGATGTAAAAACTGATAATTTTACTAATATTACTAGTGACATTACAGTTTATTCTAAATGTGACTGGAAATACTTTAAAGTAACATTCTATGATACTGTATCTAAAAGTAATATAGATACACAAAGTGTAAAGTATGGAGAAGATGCGATAGCTCCTGCTATACCAACTCATGCTAACTACTCATTTGATGGTTGGAGTAGAGAATACGTTAATGTAAAATCAAACATCACAGTAAATGCTGTATATAGATCTACAGTCGCTGCTAATGATGTAGTATTTTATGATGTAGTGTTTTTACTAGATGATAAAGAATTATCATCACAGAAAATTAGATCAGGATTAACTGCAACGGCACCAGTAGCACCAAAACTTGATAAAAAAGTATTTGTTGGTTGGGATTCAAGTTTTTCAAATATAACTAAAAATACTCGTGTATTTGCAATTTATAAAGATGATCTAAATGAAAATGGAATAGCTGATGATTTAGAGACAAAATTTACAGTAAGTTTCATTGCTGGAGAAAATGGAAGTTTAGTTGGAACTCTAACATTTGATAAATTATTATCAGGACTAAATTTTTATGATAATGTAACAGTTCCAGACAAAGTTGCTAATGAAGGATACACATTTATAGAATGGAATCCAACATTACCAGAGAGTGATGCATTAATAGTTAATAGTGATGTAACTTACGAAGCAGTATTTAAAGACATTACTGCACCAGTAATTGAAAATGTACAAGTAATAAAAAATTTAACAAACGAAAATACAATACAAATAACTGGAAAAGTATATGATGCTAACTTAAAAAATTATAATCTTAGAATTTATGATAAAGATAAAAAACTTGTCGATTCAATTAATGGAATAACAGTTAACGAAAACAAAGAAGGGACTCTAGGAACCTTCGATATATCAAATTTAACTGACGGACAATATTTTGTTCGTATTTGGGCTGATGATTTATCAGGAAACAGAGCGGGAATTTCATCTCATATTTATATTCCTTTTACAATAGATAGAACATCTCCTGTTATTCAAATTAATGATAAAGATCCAGTAAATTTTTATAATAATAATGTAAAAGTTACTGCAAGTGACGAAAACGGAATTGAATCATTAGTTGTAACTAGAAATGGTAAAAATGTATCTAATTTAAATAACATAACTAAAGAAGGTATTTATACTGCAACAGCAACAGATAAAGCTGGAAATACAACAATAGTTGAGTTTACAATTGATAAAACTGCTCCTGTAATACTTGCTAATAATTTACCTTTATTACTTCATATATATTTTAATAAAAATGTAACTATAACAGCAACAGATAAAAATTTAGATAAAGTAACTATTAATGGTGAAGTTTATAATAATGAAAAAATAACAGTAGATGGTAAATATACTGTAGTTGCTACAGATAAAGCTGGAAATTCTACAACTAGAACATTTACAATAGACAAAACAGCACCAATTATTAAAATAAACGGAGAAACACCAAAAGAATTCTATAATATTGATACAAAAGTAACAGCAGAAGAAGATAATCTTTTATCATTATTAATATTTAAAAAAGGAAGTTTAATACCTTTAAAAAATCCAATAAAAGAAGAAGGAACTTATACAGCTATCGCAACAGATAAGGCTGGTAATATTACATCTATTACTTGGACAATTGATAAAACTGATCCTATTATTAAAATAAATGATAATAATCCTGTTAAATATTATAATGTAGATGCTAATGTAACTGCTAGTGATAAGAACTTAAAAGATCTTATAATAAAGGTTAAAGATACTGAAATAGTTGTATCTAACTTTGTAACAGAAGAAGGAAGATATATTGCAACAGCAACAGATAAAGCTGGAAATACAACAACAGCTGAGTTTACAATTGATAAAACTGATCCTGTTATCAAGGTAAAAGATGAATCAATTGGTTCAAAAGACTTAAAAATATTTAGTAATGTTTCATTTCAATTACATGATAGTGTTGGAGTATTGTATACATTATTAAATGGAGTAAAAAAAGAATATACTGTAAATAAATGGAGCGATTTAAATGGTGTTAAACCAGGAAAATTTGGTGCAGTTGAAGGGAAAAATGTATTAATTCTATTTGATGTTGCTGGTAATAGTGTTACTTATGAGTTTACATTAGATACTATTGCTCCTGACCTTGCTATTAATTTAAATAGAACTCATTATATTGTTAGTGGTCAAATAGTTTCAAAAATTAGTAAACCAGAAGCTGAAACTAAAGCTAAAGATATTGCTAGATTAGTTATTTATAAAGAAGACGGTAGTCAATTTACTGAATGGACTAATTTTAATCCTAATAATAGTATAAATTATAAAGGATTATCTTGGATACCTGACGGCACTTATAGTGCAGTTGCTTATGATCATGCAAAAAATGCTTCCGAAAAAATTGAATTTATTATGGATTCAACATCACCAATAGCCAAAATTGTAACACCTGATATAGATGGGAAAAAGTTTGGTAAAGATGTAACTGTGATTGGTGAAGTTGATTCTATTGAAAAAAACATAAATAGCCACTGGTTTGAAATAATAAATCCAGATGGAACATTAAATCATTCAATGAATATGAATACTTCTGAATTAAGTTATTCATTTAAGTTGGATACTTCAAAAGGATCTGGAACTTATAAACTAAGATATGTTGCTACAGATAAGGTTGGTAATAGAAGCGATGATCCTAATTTTACTAATAGTGTTATTAGGACAATTGAAGTGGATGCAGTTAATCCTACTACTACTATTAATGTATCACCTGTTTCAAACGGAAATAATTTTACTATAAGTGGTCATGCTATTGATGATCAAAGACTCAATAGAGTTTATGTTCAATTAATAAACAGAACTACAGGAGCTCGTTGCGGAGGAACCACAATCCACTTGTTAGATCCAGATCAAAAAGAAGCAGACTGGTCTAGAAAATATTTCTTACCTGAAATGAAATTAGATCCAGCTTGCAATTCTACCGGAAACTATGCAGCTCATGTTGAAGTAGTTGATTTTATGGGAAATAGAGGGTCAGCAGGTTGGACAGAAGATTTCTACTTAGATTTTACTGATCCTACAACAACGCTTGAAGTAAGTGAAGTTGTTAATGGCGAATTTACTGTAAGTGGAATTGCAACAGATAATTATGCACTTAACTATGCATATCTTCAAATAGTTAATAAAGATACTAATAAATATTGTGGAGAAACATTTTATCCAATTGGGACTTCATATAGTTGGTCAAAAACATTCAATGCCACTACATTAGGAGAATGTTATTCAAATGGTAGATTAGCAGCACATATTTCTGTTACTGATCAGTTTGGTAATAGTACAACTCAAGGTTGGACAGAAGATTTCAATTATAAAATAGAAGAACCAACAACTCCAGTTGTTCCTAAATTATCTATCAATTATGTTTATTACAAAAATGATAGAGAAGAACTATCTTGGACAACAGGAACTGATAAAGATAATCCAACTACTGCTATGAGAATAAGATTTAGAGTTATTGCCGATAATGAAGTTGTTTCTGTTAGAGCATTATGGACTAATTCGTTTAATAGCGTTGTTTCACATACTGACCTACACGACTATCTAATGGCTAATCCTGATTCTGGTGTTGAATTAGGAGCTCCTGATAGTAACGGATATTATTATACTAATTCTCCTGAGGGAATTGAAGGAAGATGGTTGGCTGGATTAGTAGCTGTTGATTCAAAAGGATATATTACTGCTTGGTCTGGTTATTCAATGTATTTTGAAAAACCAATAGATTTAGCTCCTGACTTCGATTTAAGTTATACTAGTTTAGAATTAATTGAAGGTGAAAAGTTTACTGAACCTATAATTAGTAACGTAACTGATGATAAACTAATTTTAACTGCTTCTGATGTAAAAAAAGAAGGAACAGTAAATCCTAATCACGAAGGTACTTATACTCTTACATATAGTTTAAGTGATGGTGTTAATACTACTACTAAAATTGTAACAGTAATAGTAAAACCTTTATTAATAAATTTAACATCAAATATTGCAGGTGGAACATCAATGAATTCTATATCTATGGTGTTTACAAGAGATTTTGTAGTAACTAAGTTTTCACAAATTAAAATTAATTATAAATATAGATTAGATGGAATTGGAGATTTTAAATATCATGAATTTTCAAAAACATTATTTTATGGAGGAATGCTTAATCAAGGTGGAAAGAAAATATTACATACTACATACTTTGAAGATGTTTTTGCTAAAGGAACAATTTTAAAAGATTTACCTGTAACTCATACAGAAACAAAAACTAATACAAGAATGAAAGATATTTATGAAGCTAAAGAAGCAGGTAGACAGCTTGAACTTATTACAGTTATGACTATAACTCTTGAAAATGGTGCTAAAGTTGTATATGAGTTCCCTGTAACTGTTTATAATAAAACAGCTTCTAAGTCATTAAATAGCAAGTCTTTAATTGAAAGTGATAGTGATGCTTCAAATTTTGATTTAGGATCTTCAGTTGATGGTAGTATGGGGGAAAACAATGCTACTGAGGATCCACAATTAGGAACACCAGATGAAAAATTATCTGTTCAACCAATTGAAAAGACAACTGAAGAACCAACTAATAAAGAAAATGATTATGATAATGAGACAAATATAATAGATCCTGAAAGTTTACATGGTAAAGAACTAGGTTCTATTAAACCTCTTGAAGAGACTGAATAAAATAATTATAAAAAGAGAGTGGTGTGAATTTTATGGCATATGTTAAATATAAAGAACTGACTAAATTCTTTGATTTTTCTAGATATATAGAAACTAAAGATTTACCTTGGTATGTTTCTGATTATATTTATGGTGATGAAAGAATCTTATCTAGTTATAAAACGTTTAGGGATCATGGAGTATTTACAACAAAAAAAATAATTTTATTTGATAATGCTATATCTGTTAGACCTTTTAAAGAAATATATACTATTCCTTATAATTCGATATCTTCTTGTTCTATTTTATATAGGCCATCTAAAGTGGAATTAAAGTTTGATTTGGAAAGCGGATATCAACTTAGACTAATATTTGTTGATATGCATAAACATGAAAAAGCTAGATTAAGACTTTTATATTCTACTATTTGTATGTTTATATCTAATCAAGAACAATCAAAAGATATCATTAATCAATTAGTTGAAAACAAAATTATTGTTAAGGAGGATTAACATGAGTAAAAATGATTCTAAAGAAAAATTAAAAAAAGAAGATAAAGTTAAGGAAGAAAACTTTCTAGATGAGAAAAAAACTAAAAAAGATGTAAATAAAAAATATGGTGAAAAAACCATGTTATCTAAAATAATTAATATTGTTCTTTGGGTAATATTAATTGCTTGGATGGCAGTATGTTTATTTGATTTTTATAGAACTAATCAAGAAAAATCTCCTGTGTTTTGTATAAGTAAAAATG
>JAAZDL010000162.1 GCA_012512795.1 Mycoplasmatota bacterium | reverse complement strand
TTAACAACCAAATTGGTTGTTTTTTAATGATTTAATGTTATAATTTATACTAGGAGAAGCATATGAAAATATATTTTAAAATTTTATTAATCATAAGTTTATCG
Source organism: Mycoplasmatota bacterium (assembly GCA_012512795.1). Classification (GTDB taxonomy): domain Bacteria; phylum Bacillota_I; class Bacilli_A; order RF39; family UBA660; genus CAG-1000. Next base: position 4,277 of record JAAZDL010000162.1, on the reverse strand, counting down.
TTTATTTTATTTAGTTGTAAAAAAACAAGTGATGATAAGTTAATTATGGTTACTGAAGCAGGTTTTGCACCATATGAATATAATAGTGGTGGTGAAATTATTGGTGTTGATATAGACATAGCAAGAGAAATAGCTAAACATATAGGAAAAGAATTAGTAGTTAGAGATGTTGCTTTTGACTCATTAGTTAATGAACTTAATTCCGGTAAGGCTGATTTTGCTGCTGCTGGAATGAGTGTATCTGAAGAAAGAAAAAAAGAGGTCGATTTTTCAATTGAATATACAACAAGTAAACAAGTTATAGTTGTAAGAAAAGGTTATGACAAAATTAAAAAACTTGATGATTTAAAGGATAAAACAATATCTGTTCAATTAGGTAGTGTAGCTGACTCGTATGTTGTTAAAGAGTATCCTAAAGCAAAATTAGTAACTCAAAAGAAGTTTTTAGGAGCTGCAGAAGATGTTAAGACTGGTAAATCTGACTGTATTATAATGGATGCATTACCAGCTAAAGAAATGGTTAATGCTAATAAAGATTTAGTAATACTTGATATTGATGTATTTACTGATAAATATGCAATAGCTGTTAAAAAAGGAAATAAAGAAATGCTTGATAGTATAAACGAAGTTTTAATTAATCTTATAAATGAGGGGAGAATAGAGGAATTTATAATAAACCATTCCTCTTAATAAAAATGGAGAAAGTAGCGGACTGGTTCTTAAGTGTTATTGAAAATTTTTATCAAACAGTACTTTATGATGGAAGATACTTACTCATTTTAAATGGCTTAAAAAACACATTAATAATGGCTTTAGGTGCTGTTGTTTTAGGCTTAATTATTGGCGGAATCATATCAATAATAAGGTATACTAACAAAACAAAAAATAAATTTAAAATACTAAATAACATTTGTAGAATTTATGTAACTATTATTAGAGGAACGCCTGCTTTATTACAACTAATGATTATGTATTATATTATTTTTAAAACATCATCTATATCTTCTGTTATAGTTGGTATTTTAGCTTTTGGAATAAATTCAGGAGCTTATTGTTCTGAAATATTGAGAAGTGGTTTTGAAAGTATTGATGATGGACAGTTAGAAGCAGGAGTTTCTCTTGGATTATCATATACTCAAACTTTAACATATATAATAATACCTCAAGCTGTTAAAAATAGTTTGCCTTCTATTGGAAATGAATTTATTACATTGATTAAAGAAACAGCAATAGCTGGATATATAGGAATAGTTGATTTAACAAGAGCATCGGATATAATAGCATCAAGAACTTATGATTATTTCTTTCCTTTAATTACTATAGCTGCAATATATTTATTTATTACAGCAGTTTTAAGTGCTCTTCTTCGCTCGTTAGAAAGGAAGTTGGATATTAGTGATACAAGTAGATAATATAAGTAAAAAATTTGGCAAAAACGAAATATTTAAAAACTTAAGTTTTGAAATCAAAGAAAATGAAAAGTTATTAATAATAGGTCCATCTGGATGTGGTAAAACTACTTTAATAAGATGTTTAAATGGCCTTGAATCTACTGATAGTGGCAATATTATAGTTGATGGAGTTAATATTAAAGATATAGATGATTCAACTTTAAAAAGAAAAATAGGAATAGTTTTTCAAAGTTTAAATTTGTTTCCTCATCTAAGTGTTAGTGATAATGTATCTCTTGCTCCTAGTGTATTAAAAATAAATACAAAAGAAAAAATAAATAAAAATGTTAGATCTTTATTAAATAAAGTACACATTCTTGATAAAGCAAAAGAATATCCTAAAACTTTAAGTGGAGGAGAAAAACAAAGAGTAGCTATTGCTCGTGCTTTAGCAACTAATCCAAAAGTAATATTATTTGATGAACCTACATCTTCTTTAGATCCTGAAGTATCTAAAGAATTTCTAGATTTAGTTAATGAATTATCTAAAACAACAACAATTGTAATTGTATCTCATGATATGTCTTTAATATCTTCTTATGCTGATAAAGTTTTATTTTTATCAGATGGTAAAATTCTTGAATATGGAAAACCTGAAGATATTTTAAATAGTAAAAATGAAAAATTAAAAACATTTTTATCTAGTTCTAAATAAAGAGTTTATTTACTTTTATTTGTATAAAAGTTATAATAAATATATAAAAAGTAATAAAGAGGAGAAATATTGATGGAAGAAAAAAAATTAAATACAGTTGATTTAAGAGGAAGAAGTTTTCTTAAAATTTCTGATTTTACTGAAGAAGAAATAAGATATTTATTAGATATGGCTAAAGATTTTAAAGACAAGAAACATAGAAAAGAGAAACATCAATACTTAAAAGGAAGAAATATAGTTTTAATATTTGAAAAAACTTCTACTAGAACAAGATGTGCTTTTGAAGTAGCTGCATTTGATTTAGGAATGAATAGTACATACTTAGATTCAAGTTCTAGTCAACTTGGTAAAAAAGAAAGTATAGCAGATACTGCAAGAGTTCTTGGAAGAATGTATCATGGAATAGAGTTTAGAGGATTTGCCCAGTCATCAGCGGAAGACTTAGCAAAATACTCTGGGGTGCCTGTATGGAATGGATTAACTGATTCTTTTCATCCTACTCAAGTACTTGCGGATTTTATGACAATGGAAGAAAAATTTGGGCATTTAAAAGGATTAAAATTAGTTTTCTTAGGAGATACAAGAAATAATGTAGCAAACTCATTAATGATTATGAGTGCTAAAATGGGTGTTAACTTTACTGCTTGTGGTCCTAAAGAATTATGGACTGATGAAAATGTAGTTAAATTATCAAAAGAAATAGCTGCTAAAAACGGTTGTACAATTACTCAAACAGAAGATATAAATGAAGGAGTAACAAATGCTGATGCTATATATACAGATGTTTGGGTTTCAATGGGAGAACCTGAAGAAATATGGGAAAGTAGAATTAAACTACTTAAAAAATATCAAGTAAATAAAGAAGTGATGAGTCTTGCAAATAGTAAAGCAATCTTCTTGCATGCTCTACCATCATTTCATGATCAAAACACTTCTATAGGAGTAGATATAAACAAAAAATTTGGTATTGAAGAGATGGAAGTAAGTAATGAAGTTTTTGAATCAAAACAATCTGTAGTTTTTGATGAAGCTGAAAATAGAATGCATACTATAAAAGCTGTTATATATGCTACACTAAAAGAGTGGGAATAATTAGTTGTTAGTTAAAATTCAAGTTTATAAGGAGTAAGTTATGAAATTATTTAAGAAAATATTTATATTTGTTATTGTTTTGTTAGTTTTACTAACTCTTCTTGCTTACATAGATTATTTCCTTGTTAAAACAAATGGTAAGCTTCCTATAATATCTTTAAAGAAAGAGTTTGAAGAAAAAGATGTTGTAGTATATAATGCTTTGTTTTATAAAGTATGGTACTGTAAAACTGATAAAACTATTACTATAGGGAGTTATAGTGATGTTGATGTTATTTGTTCTTTGCCATATGACTTTGAAGATGGATATTATACAAATACTTCTGGAATTAAAATATCAGAAAAAGATATATATATGATAACTTATAAAAATCTCTATACTAAAGAAATGATAGATATGATGAAAAGTAAAAGTAATGTTGATGATGCCTTGTATGTTTCAAATATGTATTTTGGTTCTAAATATGAAAAAATAAGTAATATAAATGATAAAGTATCATTAGTTGTCTTCCCAGAGTTTGGTTTAAATGGTAATGTTTATGAATATATATATAATAAAGAAGATGAACATAATTATTACTGTATGAAAAATGAATCAAATGAAAATGAAACAATGTTTTCAAAATATTTAGATGGAAAATGTAGTGATGATTATAATTATATGAAAATGGATAGTAAGTGGTGCTTACTTTATAAAAATTCAACATTAGTAAATAATCCTGATTTAGTTAAAGGATTATGTGAAGAGTAAATTTATTACTCTTTTTTATTGTTTAAAAAAAAGTGATGTGTTATAATTGTTATAAGGTGAAAATATGAAAAAAAGAGTTATAAGTGCTGTTGTTGCTTTAGCAATAGTTATCCCAATTTTAATAGCTGGTGGTACAATATTTTATTTTGGAGTAGGTGTAATAGGTCTTATTGGTTTTAACGAAATATTAACATTAAAAGAAAAAGATAAAAATCCATGACAACGCTGCGGGCAATGGCGCCGATTATTTCTCCGTCTTTTCTAATTGGCATGCGATCAACCAGTATATCCCGTCCAGGACTTAATGTAAAGACATCAGCTCGATCAG
>JAAZDL010000161.1 GCA_012512795.1 Mycoplasmatota bacterium | reverse complement strand
TAAACTTCAGTATCAAGAACTAAAATGTTAACATCTTCATTACTATAAAGTACATGATCAAGACCACCATAACCTATATCGTATGCCCAACCATCTCCTCCTAGTATCCATACTTTTCTAGATGGAATATAATCAAGTAATATTCTTAATTCATTTGGAATTTCAGACTTATCTAGTTTATCTTTAATAACTAAAGTTAAATCATCATCCTCCATGTTGTCTATCCATTCTTTATAAGTTTCTTTAACTTCAGAATCAACAACATCTTTAGTTTGAATCATTATCTCTTTAATTCTCTCTCTCATTTTTTTATAAGAAGAGTGCACGCCAAGTCCAAACTCTGCATTATCTTCAAATAAAGAGTTCATCCAAGGTATTTTATAAGGAGTAATTGGAAGAGATGCTCCATATATTGAAGAACAACCTGTTGCATTTGCTATAACTATATTTTTACCATAAAGTTCAGTTAAGATTTTAATATACGCAGCTTCTCCGCAGCCAGCACATGCTCCACTAAACTCAAAGTATGGCTTTTGAAACCCTACTCCTTTAACAGTAAACTTGTTAAATGGTGTTATATTATCTTGATTTTCAAATAAGTGATCACTTATCTTGTCCATTCTCACACTATATTCACCTTCTACTAATGCTTTTTCTCCATTTTTACCTGGACATGCTTTTATACATAATCCACACCCAGTACAATTAGATTCAGATACTGAAATAAAGAAATTTTTGTTTTTCTCTCCAAGACTTTCAATAGTTTCACTCTTATCTATATGGGCTTCTAAACACTCATTATCAGTAAGTGAAAAAGGTCTTATAACTGCATGTGGACAAACAAATGCACACTGATTACATTGAATACAATTTTCTTTACACCATTTAGGTACAAAAGAAGATATTTTCCTTTTATCTAAAGAAGCACTTCCGCCTTCATAAGTTCCATCTGCATGATCTATAAAGTTTGATACACTAAGATTATCTCCTCTTCTATATATCATTTCACTTATTACAGTTTTATCATTAGTTTCACTTTTATCTAAAACAAATATATTATTGTCTACTTCTTCAAGATACTTTTCAGACTCTTCTAAAGCATTTAAGTTATTCTCAACAACTATGTTACCTTTACTACTATAAGTAGATTTAATAAGTTCTTTAAAGTCTTCAATAGCTTCATTACCTTTATTTAAGATTTTAAACATATAATATGACATAATATTATTAATCTTACCACCTAAAGAATATTTATCATTTAACTCTTCTAAGTTACATACATAAACTTTAATATTTTTATCAATTATCTCTTTTTTATTTTCATAACTAATTAAATCATTTAATTCTTTATCATTAAGAGAACTAGATATTAATAATTTACCATTTTCTTTTATATTTTCTAAACAAAAGTATCTACTTAAATAAACATCTTTTGATATTACTATAAAATCAGGTGAAGTTAAAAAATATGGAGCATTTATTTTCGAAGGACCTACTCTTAAATGAGAAACAGTAACTCCTCCGCTTTTTTTAGAATCATATTCAAAATAACCTTGTACATAATCACTTTTTTCCCCTAAAACTTTCATTAAGTTTTTAGAAGCACCAACCATACCATCAGAGCCAAAACCAAATACTTTAATTTCTTTATAATCAACATCAACATTTAATTCCTTTGGTTCTAAACTTAGATATGTTACATCATCTACTATCCCAATAGTAAATCCATTTTTAGGATTATCACTAAATATGTTTTCAAATACAGCATTTATATCTTTAAGAGGAACATCTTTACTAGAAAGACCATATCTTCCTCCATAAATATGTATATTTTTATGTTTTAAAACTTCCATTACATCTAAATATAAAGGTTCTCCAGTACTTCCTGATTCTTTTGTTCTATCAAGAACAGCTATATTAGTAACTGTTTTAGGTAAGACATTTAATAAATACTCACTACTAAAAGGTCTATATAGAAATACTTCTATTAATCCCGTTTTTCTTCCATTTTTATTAAGTTCATCTACTACAGTTTTAACTGTTTCGCATACACTTCCCATTGCTACTATAATATGAGTTGCTTTAGGATCTCCATAATAATTAAATGGTTTATAAGATGTTTGAGCTAACTCATTTATCTTTTCCATATATTTATTTACTATATTAGGCATATCATTATAGTATTTATTTCTAACTTCAGTATTTTGAAAGTATACATCAGCAGTTTGAGAAGTTCCACGAGTTATTTCTTTTCCTATATTTAAAGCTTTTCTTTTGAATTCATATATTTTTTCATAATCAATTAATTTTAAAACTTCATTATCATCAAGTAAAGATACTTTATTTAATTCATGACTAGTTCTAAATCCGTCAAAGAAATGTAAGAAAGGTAGTTTTCCATCTATTGCTGCTAAATGAGAAACTAAACTCATATAATAAGCATCTTCAACAGAAGAACTTGAGAGCATACAAAAACCTGTACTACGAGTAGCATATATATCTTGATGATCTCCAAATATTGAAAGAGCATGAGTAGCAATACTTCTAGCAGCAACATGAATAACTGCCGGTAACATCTCTCCTGCCATTTTGTACATTGTTGGAATCATTAGTAACAAACCTTGTGATGCGCTAAAAGTTGTTGCTAAACTTCCTGCTTGTAATGCACCATGAGTAACTGCCGCAGCACCTACTTCACTTTGCATTTCAATAACTTTAACAGTATCGTTAAATAAGTTTTTTCTTCCTTGTGAACTCCATTTATCAACTAATGTAGCCATAGGAGTAGCTGGAGTTATAGGATATATTCCACATAACTCACTAAAAATATAAGCCCCCATCGCAGATGCTTCATTGCCATCTATAATATAATTTTTTTTCATATAATCACCTATTTAATTATATTACATTTCATAAATAAAGAAAAGAAATAGAGCGCTATTTCTTTTTAATTATATTTTTTTTATTAAATAATATTTCAAATACTACATAACCTACTACAAATAAAGACATAAAGATTACAAACATTATATATATTTTATTATTAGTTTGTTTATATTCTTCTTTATTTTGTTTTTGTTCTTCAATTATAGTTTTTTCATCATCTACTTCTTGTGTTTTATTTACAATAAGATAATATTTGTTTTTGTAATTTCCCTTAAAATCACTTACTTCAATAATAACTATATTTTCTCCATATACAAAGTTTTCATTATTATATATATGAACTGTATTAACATCATCAGTATCATAATCTATAAATAAACTAGATTCACTACTAGGTACCATTAAATGATAAGTATTATAGTAAGGATTAAATTCTTCAATAGTAGAATAATTAAGTATATGAATATTATTTAATACTGGATAATAAAATTCATTTTCTGTATCTTCTCTTATAACATTGAAAGTATAAATTGTATTACTATCTTCAAATGTAGATTTAATTTTAATAATATTACTTCCTTTTTTAAGTTTAGTATTACTACTAGTAGTAGTACATACTCTAGAGGCACATTTTCCACTTATATATATTTCTTCTCCTTCAGTATATACTGTATAAGAAGTTATTATAGGATTAAACTCAGGAGTCATATAAACATATCTATCATCTGATGCTGTAAGATATACTGATGATAACTTTGAATCTTTTGTGTTAACTGTAGCATTATTATTAATTTCATATGAAAGAATTGTCTTATCACAATTAATATCAAATACATTAGAATCTGATGCATTTATACTTTTAATATATGTATTTCCATCTCCTATAAGTTCAATAGTAGTATTTTGACTTTTAACATTATTTTTAACTTTAAATTTAATCATAGTTAAAATATTTGATGAATCATACTTAAGTAAAGGTATTGTTAAATCACTACCACTTATTTGGAATTTTAAAATAGAAGAATACTTCTTAGAACTAGTTTCACTCCATCCTTCATTTAAAAAGAAAAACTTATTATCAAAATCTTCTAATAATTCAAATACATAAGGATTATAGTATAATTGAGCAGTTAAAGAACTAATCTTAGGAGATTCATTATTTATAGTTGTATAAATATATACAGTAGTAACATCTCCTGATTTTAAAATATAATCCTCACTATTATCTTTTTCAATTCCACAACTACTATCAGCTAAAACTATAAGTGGAAACATAACAATTAAAATAACTAAAAACAATACCCTTTTCATACTATCACCTATTATATGTATAATATCATATATTATATTAATATTACAATAAAAAAAGGATTTCTCCTATTTTTTATGTTCATTTTCTAAAGTTTTATAAGCCACTTTTCCAACTGCTGTTACAGGTAGAGAATCTCTAAACTCATATTCAGCAGGTATAGCATATTTAGCTATATTTTCATAACAATATCTTTTGATATCAGTTCTAACTTTAGGAGTATCTTCAACTCCTTTTTTAAGAACTATAACAGCTTTAGGTACTTGGCTTTTAATTTTATGAGGTATTCCTATAACAGTACATGCAGATACATATTCACACTTAGTTATAATTTCTTCTAATTCTATTGGATATATATTATATCCATTTGAAATAATCATTCTTTTTAATCTTGACGAATAGTAAAATATACCATTTTCATCTTTATATCCTAAGTCACCAGTATGAAGCCATACTTTTCCATCTATATGTTTAACTAAAGTATTGTTAGTTTCCTTATCTTCATTTATATATCCCATCATTAATGTAGGACCAGTTATACATATTTCACCTATATCACCTATATGTTTTTCTATATCACTACCTGGTTCAAATATTTTAAGTTCAGTATCAGGATTAGGTATACCTAAACTATCTAAATGCTCTTCTAATAATACATTAGAAGATGCAAAACCTGATGCCTCAGATAAACCGTAACCTATTTTAACAATTGCACTACTTCCATGATCTTTAAGATATTTTTCCATCTCAATTCTTAAGTCAGCAGAAAGATAATCTCCTCCAACTACTACTAATTTGATATCTTTAAATCCATTTTTACCAGGATCATTACCATTAACTATAAGTTTAATTAAAGAAGGTACAGCAGGGAAAACATTTGGTTTATGTTTCTTTAATTCTTTATTAATATTTTTAGTGTCTATCTTAGGTAGTACTATAAGAGTCATACCACCTAATAAACATGTGTGAACACATACAGAAAGACCAAATACATGAAATATAGGTAAAGCAGATAAAACTGAATATCCAGGCCTTATAAGATCACAAAGATGAGCTGTTTGTTGAGCCATAGCACTAAAATTTAAGTTAGATAAAATAATACCTTTAGGTTTACCAGTAGTACCACCACTATATATAATAGCACATGGATCAGTATCTTTTCTTTTTACATAAAATTCTCCTTCTTTAAAGTTTAGAATAAACATATCCCAATTTAACATATGTTTTTCTATTTTCATATTAGCAGAATTTTTAATATTGTATAAAACTTTTAATACTTTAGGTAAACTAGTACTAGTAGGAACCATAACAAAATTCTTAACTTTAATATCTCTTGCTTTAGGCATTGATACATCAGCACAAAACAAAGTAGAACTATTAGTTTCACTTAAAGCTCTTTCTATTTCTTTAGTAGTTGAAAGCGGATGAACTATGTTAGCTATAGCACCTATTTTATTAACTGCATAAATAAGAGCAAAACTCTCTGGAGAGTTTGGCATACATATCGTAACACATTCATTTTCTACTATATTAAATTGTTGCAAAGAAGCAGCAACTAAGTCTACATTTTTCATAAACTTTTTATAAGTAATTTCTACTCCATAAAACCTAAGAGCAACTCTATTTTCATTTCTAGAAGCAGTATCTTTAACACCGTCATACATACTACCTTTTAAATAAGTTAAATGCTCAGACTTTTCTTTTTCGATATAATACTTAAGCCACGGTCTTTCATTATCTATTTGTGGCTTTTTAAAGCTATCTAACATCTTTTTTATATAATCATTAACTATTCCCATAACTATTTCCTTTATCTCCCTCTTATGTTACAATTGTAACATAATTTTATTTTATTAACTATATATAATTATAACAATGTTACAAAAGAGGTGATTTTGTTTGAATAATAATAATTCATTTATTAAAGAATGTATTGCAAATGCACTAGTAGATTTAATGAGCACAAAAGAATTTAAAGATATAACAATCACTGAAATAACTAAAAAAGCAGGAGTATCTAGAATGTCATATTATAGAAATTACTTTAAAAAAGAAGATATATTAAATAACTATATGACTGAAATATTAGAAAAATACGGGAACCAAAGACAATATATAATAGATAATAATAAAGACTCAATGTACCCTCTTATACTTCACGCTTTTAATTTTTTTAAGAAACATGAAAACTTTGTCATTACACTTGAAAAATCAAACTTATCAAACATAATACAAAATAAAATAAATGATTATATATTTAATTTTTATCCAGAAGAACATAACGAAACATCATCTAAATATAATCTATATATATTAAGTGGTGCTTTATATAATACATGTAAAATATGGCTAATAAATGGTTGCAAGGAAACATCAGAAGAATTAGCTAAAATATTTGTAGATAGACTATTCAAATAAAAAAGAAATACTTAATTATTTCTTTTTAAATTTAGTTTTATAAAACCATATCACAAATACAATAAAACTTATTATTAATAATACTAATATAACATGAGAAAACTGATCAATAAATTTTACTATTATAGTTCTTTTCTCACCTGCATAAACACCAATAAGAACTAATATACTATTCCACATAACACTACCAAGAGCAGTATATAATGTAAACTTTTTAATTGGCATTTCACTCATACCAGCAGGTATACTAATTAAACTTCTAACTATAGGAATAAATCTACAATAAAAAACAGTCTTGTATCCTTTAGTATCAAACCATTTATCAGCAGATTCAATATCTTTAGGTTTAACTCTAAGTAATTTACCATATTTACTTGTTACTATTTTAATAAGTCTTTCTTTATTTAAAATCTTACCAATATAATAAAGCATAAAAGCACCAATAACAGAACCTAAAGTAGATGCTATTATTACTCCAGTAATAGTTATATTTGATGAAGTAGTCATAAAACCACCAAATGTAAGTATTACTTCAGATGGTATAGGAGGAAATAAGTTTTCTATCATAATTAAAAGAAATATTCCTAAATAACCATAAACATTCATTATACTAATTATTAATTCTTCCATCTTTACCTCTTTATTAATTATAACATATATTCTTTACGATTATTAGAAATAACATACATTTTGTCCATGTTAACTTTCTCTAATTTTAATAAATCTATCTTATTATGCATACCGCCAGAATAACCTGTTAAATTACCACTTTTACCTATTACACGATTACAAGGAATTATTATACTAATAGGATTACTACCAACAGCTCCACCTACTGCTTGAGCAGATACCCTTTTCTTTAAAGATAATTCAAGACTATTGGCAATGTCCTTATATGTAATAGTTTTACCATATGGTATTTTTAATAATTCATTCCATACAGAAACTCTAAAATCACTTCCGCTATACTTAATAGGAATATTAAAATCAGGTTCAATACCTGAAAAATAAATATTTAACCACTTTTTTAAAGATTCAAATATTTTTAAATTATCATCTAAAGTACAAAATTTATCAAAACACTTTTCCTTTTCAAAATATAAACTAGTAATAGCCTCTCCATCACTAGTAGCATATATTTTTTTATCACCAACATTAATTTCATTATAATATACCATATAACTCACCTAAAATATTATATCATATTAGTATCTTTTTCTTTAATACGTTTATGTAATGTTTTAAACATATTATTTTCTTCAAATATATGTTTATCCCACTCATACCATATATCAAAAGCAGTACTAGCTCCAGATTCTACCATCTTTTGTACTTTACTATTATTAAATACAACATTGTTTTCTTGATCACTTAAAGGCCTTTGTAAACCATTATCTTGATATACTTTAGCTTGAATATCAGCTTCCATCTTATCACAATAATAAGCAAACTTTGCCTCAGGTGTTTTTCTTTCATCAAATTCAAACATAATGCTAATTAATTCTTCTTTTTTAAATAAATCTCCAACAACTTCAATAACAGCTTTATGTTCCATTTCTTTTTTTTCAAGAGGAGTTATATTATCAAAAGGAGTTATATCTCCAATTAACACTTCACCTATTTCATGAATTACTAACATCTTTAATACTTTATCAAAATTTATTTGACTTTCTAGTTCATTTTCTAATACTAAAGCAGAATCTAAACTTATAGCTAAAATAAGTGTTCCATAAACATGTTCAGCTATACTCTCTAATCTATCACTATTAATATTCCAGTGACTACTATCCCATCCACTTCTTAATTTATATTTTAATTTAGTTGCTAATAAATAAAATTTTATCGCACTATCATATCTATCATTCATAAACTCCCCCATTACATTTAATATACTACTTTAATTTTATTGTGTAAAGTTTATCCATTATTTTTAATAGCTAAAGCACTATATGGATATAGTGTACTATTACTTGATTTTTCTAACTTATATGCTTTAGAAGAACTTTTATAATCTTCTGGTATATCCAAAGATAACTCCTCATCACTTTTATTAATAGCTACTAACATCTTTTCTTTTAAAAGACTTCTTTCAAACATAAGAAGTTTTTTATTAATTTCAAGTATATTTAAGTCAGCTTCTTCTAAAAACTTTTCTTTATTTCTTATATTACATACATATCTAAAATACTCAAGCATTTCTTTATCTTTTATGTTTAAATTAAATGGTTTTCTATTTTCAAGATTACCAAGACCTTCTTGGCATACTTCATCTCCATAAAATATTGAAAAAGTACCAGGCATAAATATAAGGGAAAATATATATAACTTATATATTTTTTTTCCATATTCGATTTTTTCTTTAGATAAAGAAAAATTACGTAAATAATCTAAATTATTATTTTTAAGATCCCAAGCCCACTTAGAATATTCATTAAACTCATTAGATGAAAATATATTTATAGCTCTAGATATATCATGAGTAGAAGTAAAATTCATTAAAGAGTTTATAGTATCTTTTGGATACTCTTTATTAATATTATCTATAATACTTGATAATTTATTAACATCATCATATTTAAAATATCTTATTAAAGCATCAATGAAAGAATAATTCATAACTGTATCCATAGATTTACCTGATTCAATATAACTTCTATTCATTCTCATAGGGTTTTCCCATACTTCACCTATAATAAAACCATCTTCTTTATTCCTTTTAACAGCTACTCTTATTTTCTCTAACATATCATCAGAAAGTTCATCCGCAACATCTAATCTTAAACCATCTATCCCTAAATTAAACCATTTATCTATTATACCGCCATTACCAACTATATACTCTTGCCAAGTTTTAGAATTACTATCACATACAGGTAAGTTTTTCATACCCCACCAATAATTAAATTTACACTCATTTCCTTCATAATACTTTTTATAAAAAGAGCTATATTTAGAATCTATACTTTGATAAGCTCCTAATTCATTAAAAGTATTATATTCATTAAAATACTTACTATCATTACCTGTATGATTAAACACAGCATCCAAAATAACTTTAATACCCATTTCATGTGCTTTGTCACATAAACTTTTTAAATCTTCATTACTCCCAGCATAAGGATCTACATTTTCATAATCAGAAGTATCATATCTATGATTAGATTGACTTCTCATAATAGGTGTTAAATAAATAATACTTACTCCTAAAGACTTTATATAATCTAAAGTAGAGGCAATACCTTTTAAATCACCACCATAAAAATCATTATTCCACACTCCATCTTTATCAGGTCCAGTTATTACATTTTCATCCCATGAATTATGAATAACTCTTCCTTTCATAAAAGCTAATTCTAAAGTAGAACCTCTTTTATATCTATCAACAAATATTTGATACATAACTTTACCTTTAGCCCAAGATGGAACTGAAAAGTTAACACTTAATTTAAACTTATTATCATCTTTAATAAAATACTCTTTATTATTCATAGTATAAAAAAAATAATATTTATATATAGCTTTAGTTTCTAAAAAGATATTAGTTTCAAAATAATTAATGTTATTTTCATACTTAATATGTTTCATAGGGAAATATAAAGTTTCATTGCCACTTAAAATAACTAAGTACATATTATCTATAAAACCACTATCATAAGTACTTATATTAACTTTATAATTATTTCCATTTTCAAAACTATCAACTAAAACTATATTACAAATATTATTATGCATAATTCCCCCTATAAAGACTATTTAAGAAGTGGACACTTACAATGAGAACAAACTTCATCATTTATACTATGTTTAGTTAAACATGCATTACAGAAGATTATTTCATCTTTAGACTTATCATACTTTTCAAATGTTTTTAATAAACCATGATACCTTACTTTATCCCCTACTTCAAAATAATTATACATAGAATTATTATCTCTATATTTAAGTTTTTTCACTTTACCATTATCACCTTTAATTTTAACAATATATAATAAATAATCACTATAAGAATTCTCATCACTAGTATCAACCTTTTTCTTAATATTCTTACTTACTACCTCTCCATCAAAAGTTTTATTTTTATTCCTACTAAAAATACTAAATAAACATATAATTATAAACATAATAGATAACAAAGTACTAATAAAAATAGCCTCAGGAAAACTAATTTCACTACTTTTCATACTAGCTATATAAAAACCACTATTCACTAAAACAACAGCTATAATAGTAAATATTATTATAAACTTATTAGTCTTCTTAACATACTCATCAAAAGCAGGATCATTTATTTTAAGAGAATAACCAATTAACTTTTTCATATAACCTCCTTTCTATATATTTATCGAAACATCTTGATTATTACTAATCATAGATAATTCATTTATAGTATTTAAAAAATCATTTTTAAGATTAGGTGTAGTTAAAGATAAAGAAAACATTTCATAATTTTGCATAATATATTCAATATCATTATTAGCAATAAAATTAGCAGCTATATTTCTTTGTACTTTACTAATAAGTTCATCTTGTATTGTCATATTACCTGAAAAAGAAGTTCCATCTTCCATAATTATATTTCTAGGCTCTTTATTTATTTCATTTAATTGTCCATTAATTACTAATTTATCAAGAGCATATATCTTTTCTAAATCAAACATAAACTCTTCAAATTTATTTTCTTGACCAGGAAATAATTCATATAAAGATTTAAGTTGCTCTCTTCCGTCTTTTCTAAAACCTAAAGCAAGTAACTGATTAAATGGAATATTTAAACTAGTAGATAAAAGCATTAATATATTACCATTTAATTGATACTGAGAAAAAGCACTATATGTAGTATGATGGCTTTGCCCTCTAACACTAGATTGATTTTTATATTCCATATTAGATCCACGAGATTTATTATATAATAACTCAGCTGTAAACTGAGTAGCACCTTCAGTTAAAAACATACCACTATGACCATCATAAAAAGAACACTTTTCTTTATCGTTATCTTTATATGTTTGAATAGCATGAGTAAGTTCATGAAAAAAATATAACTTATTAGTTTCATAATCATTTAAAGAATTCATAGTAATTCTATCTTCATCAGTTCTACCATATATACCATTAAGAGGTTTATTAGTTATAGAAGATAATAAACTAGGTAACTTCTTACCAAGAGAAATAGGATCTATAAATAAACCATCATCACCATTAAATTGACTAATAGAATCTATATAATCAGCTATTAATATAAAATATTCACTAGGTATATTATGATTCGTACCACGATATATAGACTTAATAGAATCAACTAACCCACTACTCATTAATTCATATTCTCTCTGAGACCTACTCTTCATATCATACTCCTTATTTATTTAATTATAGCATAACTATAAAAAAAGTGATTAGTTTGTGAAAAAAACTATAGTTTTATATTATTATATTTTACTCTCTTTATGGAGTAATAAAAGTGTCAACTATGTATTTTGTAAAACCATATAAATATGAGTAATTCTATATAAAAGAAAATAACTAGCTTTATCTAGTTATTTAATCATTACTTTTATTTATACTTTTACACATATTTATTAATTAAAAGTTTTTCATAGTTTTATTTCAATATATTTTTGATATAAAAGATTTTACTGAAATTATAAATAAACATTTATCTTTTACTTCATCAGTTAATATGCCATTACACGGATAAGTTCACATAGTTTAATTACTTATTATCTTATCTTGAATATCCTTGTGT
>JAAZDL010000010.1 GCA_012512795.1 Mycoplasmatota bacterium | reverse complement strand
TGTCTCTATCATGATTACACCTCAATTATTAATTATTATATCATATTTTTTAAAGAATATAAAAAAGATATTTAGTCAAAATATCCTTTTTATTTATGTTTTAATTGCATTTTAAGTTCTAAAGTTCTGGCATAGCCTAAAAAGTTTTGTTTTTTTCTTTTACTAATAGTATCACAGAGGTTACTTTTAATAAGTAAACAGTTTATTATGTCATAATACTCACTACTTAGTTTTTTAACTTTAATTTCTTTTAAAGTTTCATTTATTTCATTAATATCAGTAGGAGCAAAATTATCTAAAGATACATCAATTCCTTTTGGAAAATTTATATTATTATCATCTTGATTAACTTCAAGTATTGATTTAGTAATAAGTTCTCTATATATTCCATTTGGGAGTTTTCTGAAGAAAACATTATTTAAACATGAATCACTTTTCAATTCATAGTTTTCTTTTCTATAAACTACTTCTCCATCTTCAACTTTTTTTTGCCAAAAACTACTATTGTTTAAATCGAGCTTAAAATATTTTTTCATATTACACCTCCAAAACTTTGTAAATTATAATACAATAACGGATTATTGTCAAGAAATGAAGATAAAACATGAAAAAACTTACTATATACTAGTAAGTTCTAATTCTTTTTCTTTATATTTTTCATCTACTACTTTGTTATACTCATCAATTAAATCTTGTACTATTTCTAAATATAAATCTCTTTCATCTTCAGGTATATCATTCTTTTTGATTTTGTTATTTTCATCTTGTCTAATATTCCTAAGAGCTATTTTTGCTTCTTCAGCCATTGCTGATGCTTGTTTTACATATTCTTTTCTTGTTTCACCAGTCAACTCAGGAATAGTAAGAATAATAATTTCTCCGTTATTTGTTGGTGCCATACCTAAATTTGCTTCATAAATTGCTTTTTCAATATTTTTTAAAACAGACTTATCAAAAGGTTTTATAGAAAGAACTCTAGCCTCAGGAATAGCTATATTAGCTAAAGACTGAAGAGGTGTAGGTGTTCCATAATAATCAACCATTATTCCATGTAAAATATTTGGATTTGCCCTTCCCGCTCTTATTGTTGTATATCTGTTTTCTAAATTATTAATTACTTTGCACATTTTTGATTTTATTTCACGTTCATCCATCAATTATTACCTCCATAATGTAATTATATTATACTTATAATGTAATTACAAATAAATTGTTAAATATCATAAAAGTTTCATATTAAAATACATGCAATGTTGATTGAAAATAGTTATTATATTATTAAAGTTTGGTTTTCATTTTTGCATACTTTATTATTTTTAAATTAGGGAAAGCATTAATTAACCTTCTTGATAATAAATATTTATTTAAAGTTTCTTTAACATACTCGTTTATTTCAGCAGTGTTATCTTTAGTTTTGTTAACTGTATTTTTGAATTTTAGAATAACAGAAAAAGATATAATATTATCTATTAAAAAAACAACTAAGATTACAATGGCTATTATTATTACAGAATTAGAACTTAATTTAGTTAACAAAATATTTAAAATAGGATTCAATCCATAAATAACAACTAAACCTAATAAACCAAACAGAGGCAATGTATTTAGAGTTATTCTTCCATTTAAATTAAATTTATGATTCGAATAATCCCACCACCTAGCCTTAAACATTTTTTCCATTGCATAACTAGTAAAATATTCTAAAATAGCAAATAACATAATAGAAGAAGTAAATAATAATACGGGATCATTTTTATATTTTGACAAATACAAAAACATTATTAATCCACCAAATCCATAAATTGGACAAACTGGACCTAACAAAAACCCTCTAGTTTTAACTAACCTTTTTTCTTTTATACTTACAAAAATTATCTCACATATCCATCCTAAAAATGAATAAACTATGAAAAATAAAAAAACATAACTTACCTTATATAACATATACTTCACCAATAAAATTATAACATAAAAAAACAGAAATTTGTCTTATGTTTATTTTCCTATAAAAAAAACTAAGATTTTAATTATTAATCTTAGTTTTTATATTTAAATGTTTATCATATCAAATAGTATTTTGAATACTAATAAAATATAGTTATAATTATTGATATATATATCAACATAACCATTACCACCTGGTCTTATCATATCAGGATGGCCATCATTATTTATATCAATTATTTTTATTCCAAATCTAATACATAACATTCCATCATTTGAGCCAATATATAAAAGTTGATATATTGGGACTAGATAGTCCAAAGTAAAAATACGCTTTTTGACTTGGTTTTTATTTTCTTTATTTTATTAAATCTACAGGGGATTATAAGTGGATAAATGCATATGAATTTTAGAATGGATTCACCCGTGGGTTCGTGTAGATAAAATATTGAATTCCCCA
>JAAZDL010000160.1 GCA_012512795.1 Mycoplasmatota bacterium | reverse complement strand
ATATCCTTGTCACTAGTTACGATGTAAGAATATATAATAATGATGATTCATTTATAAGATTAGAAAAAAAGATGAAACATAACAACTTAACATCTAAAGAACAAGTGTTGATTTCAAAGGAAATATATTGTAAAATAATAGAAGGTAAAATAGATGAAATAACTCCTAGAGAAGGATTACTTCAAGAATTTATTAATAATACTAGAACGAGAGGTTTAGTTCCGTCAATTATAGTTGAATATCATCGCATCGCTTTTACTTATCCTACTAGTGATGTTAGAATCACATTTGATTCAAATATCCAAAGTGGGTTATACAACTACGATTTGTTTGATAGTAAGATGCCTAAATATACTGTTGATGAAGAAGGAAAACAAGTTCTTGAAGTTAAATATAATGAAGTATTACCACTTCATATAGCTAATCTATTAAATGATATACCTTCAAGTAGAGAAGCGGTAAGTAAATTTGCAATATGCAGAAAAATAAAGTAAGGAAGTGTTAAAAATGAGTGTAGTAGATACTATTAAAAAAAGTGTATTAGAAAATTTTAGCGGAACTATTTCTGCTGGAGAGATGTTAATATCATTAGTAATTGCCTTTGCAATTGGCATATTTATAATATATGTTTATAGAAAAACATATACTGGAGTTGTTTATTCAAAGGCATTCTCTTTATGTATATTAATGCTTGCAATGGTAACTGCAATGATAATTAGAACTATTAGTTCAAATATATCTCTTTCTTTAGGTATGGTTGGTGCTTTATCAATTGTTAGATTCAGAACTGCTGTTAAAGAACCAGTTGATACTGGATTTATGTTTTGGGGAATATCTGCGGGTATAATGACTGGGGCGGGTCTTTATATTCCGGCTATAGTAGCTTCATTAGGAATAGGTATTTTATATTATGGAAGTTATTTAATGGGGTTTAGAGTTTCTAATAGATATTTATTAGTCATAAAATATAAATCATCTGCTCATACTGAAGTATTAAAGAAACTAAAAACTCTTAAGAAATTTAAAGTTAGAAGTAAATCTATTTTCGGAAGTGAAGTAGAGTTATCTTTAGAAGTAGATATTAAAGAAGATAAAGGTAAAATTGAAACTAATATAATTGATCAATTTGATGAGGTAAATGGAATTATTAATGCAAGTTTAATTGCATATCAAAATGATTTTGGCGATTAGGAGAATATAATGACTAGAAAAAGAATAAAAATTTCCCCTGTTTTGATTGCAATAAATTTATTAATTCTTATTCTTATTGTAGTTTTTTATACAACGAGATTAGTTAAATACTATGTTGCAGAAAATGGAAATGATGATAAAGATGCAAAGATTTTATTAGTTGATAAAATTATTAAGAAGCAAAGCTATGTAGATTTAACAACTGGACTTATTTTTGATGAAGAAAAAAACATATATAGATATAAAGGTCAAGTAGAAGATAATTATTTGTTGTATTCTGGGATTTTATATAGAGTTATTGCTATAGATAATGAAAATAATATTAGACTTGTATCAGATAAAAGTTTAACATTGATGTACTCTGGACTTGAAAACGGTTTTGAAAAATCTTACATTAATAAATGGTTAAATTTAAGTGATGAGAAACATAGTGGTATTTTCGAAAATACTATGTATGAAAAAAATGATTTATTATCATATACATATATGTGTGATGATACTATAGAGGACTTGTTAGAAATAACATGTAATGAAAACAATAATGAATACAAAATAACAACATTATCTTTATATGATTATTTTGAAGCAGGAGGTAAGGAAAGTTATTTGAATAATGGAGAGGCTTTTTATTTAAATACATTAAATACTGAAAAAAATAATTATTATATCAGCGCTGAAGGTGAAGTAGGAATTAATGATAAAACTACTAAAATATATGGATTAAGACCAGTTATAACAATAAATTCAAATGCTCTGCTTATTGATGGAAAAGGAACTAAAGATAACCCATATATAATAGAAAAACATGATATTAGTACTCTAAAAGATTTGTATATTGGTGATATAATAAAACTTTCTGATCAAAATTTTAAAGTATTAGAGCTTTTAGATGATAAAATAAAAGTTGTTAGTGTAGATGCTATTACAAATGGAGAAAATAAGATAGAACAACAATTTGATAAATCTAGTAATAGATATTCTGCTAAAAATAGTATTGGAACTTACTTGAACGGTACTTATTTTAAATCACTAGAAGAATCAAAATATATAGTTAATTCACCATGGTATATATTAATGCCATCAATTTCAGATTTAGACTATGCTTCGAAATATAACGATAAAGTAAATGCAAATATTGGAATGCTTTCAATTTCAGACTTATTTATAGGGGATGTTTATAATGTGTTTACAATAACAGGAGGAATGGAATCAAGTAACATTATTAATGTTATAAACGAAGAAGGAAAAGTTTTTGGAGATCTTGTTACTAAAAAATATAATGTTAGGCCTTCATTTTATTTAAAATCAAACGTTAGTATAACATCTGGAAAAGGAACAATAGCAGAACCATATGTTTTAGGAGAAATTAATGAAGAAAAAGAATAGCAAATTATCAATTTTATTAATTGTAATAGATTCATTAGCATTGATATGCTTCTTTTTTGCATATGGGCCGATATCTTTTTTTAGAGATTATTTAGTAACAACAGCAATGACAACTATGACACATAAGTATTTTGCTTATGTGCTTTATGATGAACAAATGGTTTCTAATATTTTAGATAATAACAAAATTATTGAGTCAGAAGATCCTACTGATACAACTAAAATTAATATACAACCAATTATTGATACAGGAACTTATGATTCAATATATGAAGAACAAATATTAAAAAAAGATGAAGGAAATGATATATATAAAATAGTTCCAATAGATGAAAAGAATTATAAAGGTAATATGATAGTGGTATATGACCCATCTAAGATACAACTTGTATTTTCAAAAAAATATGGTGGTGCTGGGGAATACTTATCAACTATGGCTAAAAACAATAAAGCTCTTGTTGCAATTAATGGCTCTGGCGTATCTAATTCTTCTGGTAATAGAGTAACAGGGACTGCAATAAAAGGTGGAAAAGTATATGCAGTTGGTAGATATATTAATAAAGGTGGAGGCCTAATTGGTTTTACTAAAGATAATATCTTAATGCTTACAAAGAAAACTGCAAAGCAAGCAATAGCTGATGGTATGGATAGGGCTGTTGAATTTGGGCCATTTTTAATTGTTAATGGTAAGGAATCATCTTTTAAAGGAAATGGTGGTTGGGGTATTGCTAATAGAACTGCTATTGGTCAAAGGCAAGATGGAATAGTTTTATTAATAGTCATTGATGGAAGAAGTAAAACTTCTGTTGGAATATCAATGGTAGATTTAAAAGACATATTTGTTAGGTATAACGCATATAACGCTGCTAATTTAGATGGTGGTGGTAGCTCTGCTATGTATGCTAATGGAAGTCTTATAAATAAGCCTGTAGGTTATGGATATTCAGGAGAAAGATATTTACCAAATGCATGGATGGTTCTACCTGAAAAATAATTATATTAAGGAGAAAATATGGAAACAAAATTTAGAAATCCTAAAGTTTATATAATTGCTGGAAAAGCAAAACATGGAAAAGATACTT
>JAAZDL010000159.1 GCA_012512795.1 Mycoplasmatota bacterium | reverse complement strand
TGTATTTATCACTATTACAAGAAGATGCATCAATTTTATCTTATGCTTCTTTTATTTTTAAAATTATTCTTCTTTTAAATTTATCAAAATCAAATGTTTTAGTAGTCATAAAAAATCTTGAGGTTTGGTTAATACCGTTTTTGTTTATTACTATGTCAGCCCCAAAAGTATGCATACCGTATTCGTCTTTTAATAAAGTTTTTTCATTTTCAATTAATAAATTTTTATATAAATATGAATATTCTATTTCAATATTAGACAAGTACTTATTATTTTCTTTCAATTTGTTAAGTTCTAATAATTTGTTTAATACTTTGTTCATTTCTATAGTTTCTTTTGAATTTTTAATTTTATTTAATATTTGATTTTTAGCAAAAGAATTTTTTTCTTTTGAATCAAGAGCATCAATATTATTTTTTATTATTTTTATTATTTTTTTATAATCATTAATTGAAGAACTATTTAAAAAAACAGTTTTATCATCTTTTGTTGCTTTAATAGTATAGTTTACTGTGCTATAAACTTCATTCTTTTTAACATCAAGATTAAAAATATTAATATTACATCCTTCATTTTTATCTGTTTTTATTTCAATATTTATATTTTCTTTTTTGCATTCATTAATCAAATCACTTACCATTAATTATCACCACCTACTAAAATATTTGACACTTTTATAGTAGGTTGACCAATATACACTGGAACATTACCGCTATCACTTCCACACATTCCAGGTCCATACTCTAAGTTATCACTTACCATTTCAATATTATTAAGAATATCAAGTGTATTTCCTATTAAAGATGCTGATTTAACAATATTCGAGATTTTACCATTTTCTATAATGTATGCCTCAAGTACCGAGAAATTAAAATCTCCAGTTATAGGATCAACACTTCCTCCACCCATCTTTTTAGCATATAGTCCGTATTCAATGCTCTTAACCATATCTTCAAACTTATCTGTTCCAGGCATTAAAAAAGTATTATTCATCCTTGAAGTAGGTAAAAATTGATAGTTTTGCCTTCTTCCAGAACCTGTTATTGGTTTATTCATTATAATTGAACCTACTATATCAACTAAATAACTTTTTAATATTCCTTTTTCAATTAGAACGTTTCTTTGTGTTTTATTTCCTTCATCATCTATAACAGTAGTGCCCCATCCATTTTTAATTGTTCCGTCATCTACTAAAGTCACTTTATCAGATGCTATTTTTTCTCCAATTTTATTTGATAATATTGAAGTATTTTTAGATACAGTAGTTGCTTCTAAAGCATGTCCACAAGCTTCGTGAAAAATAACTGCTCCAAAACCAGATTCAATTATAACAGGCATATTTCCACCTTTAATAGAGACTTCATCAAACTTCTTTATTACAGACTCAGCTACTGAATTAGATAATTTTTCTAAATCTTCATTTTGTAATAATTCATATCCGCCAAAAATACCTACACTTTCATAACTTGTTGTAATTTTATCATTGTTTTTTGCTACAGCTGAAATAAATAATCTAGTATAACTTCTTTTTTCTTTAGCATACTTGCTATTACTATTTGCAACAATAACATCATAAGAATTTTCAGTGATAAAAATTTGAACTTGAATAATTCTTTTATCATAAGATCTTATGATCTTATCAATATTATCCATTAGTTCTTTCTTTTTTCTGTTACTAAATTTTTCATGAGAAATAATAGGACTACTTGAAACTATCTTTTCATCAACTAGCTTTATTTCTTTTTTATTTAGATTTTCTTTATAACTTTCTTTTAAGTTATTAATTAATATATTTATGTTTTCGTTTTCTAAATCATTAGAATAAGCGTATTTTTGATTACTATTTAAAATTGTTCTTATACCTATACCTTCATATATATTTGAAGTTATATTATTAATTTTTGATTCTTCATATTGATATGAGGTAGAAAGTCCTTTTTGATAATAAATATCAGCAAAATCAATTTCACACTTTAATAGTTCATTTATAATTTTTTCTAATTTATTTTTATTCAATTTATTACTCCTAAAAAATTTTATATAAGGGCCATACAAATAGCCCTTATATACTTAAAATTCATTATTTTTCTTC
>JAAZDL010000158.1 GCA_012512795.1 Mycoplasmatota bacterium | reverse complement strand
TTATTTCAAATATATAACCCGCACCTCTATATTCTTCTTCTGCTCTTATAGTTATTGATATTTCAAAACCTACTGAACCTATAAAGTATGTTGAAAATCCATATTTAGAACTATAACCAAAATCATTATTATTCTTAGCATTTTCAAATGCTGTTAACAACTTTGCTTTGTCTAATTTATAACCATTAAAAGCTGACATTACATTTGATAAATCATTATAAACTGTATCAATATCCATGTCTTTTTCTAAATATGATAATTGAATACTACATAAAAATATTTTGTTTTCTTTAAATATAATTTCAACTTTATCATCATCAAAATCAAAACCATATGGAGAATACCTTGCTGTATAACCATCATAATCATATTTATCATAATTTTCATAAGCAAATCTTCCTGATTGTATATCAGAAAAACCTATGTTTCTTAAATATTTTTCTCCATCTTCAAAAGATAAACTTTTAAAATCATTTTCACTTGCTGGACTTGTAACTTTATAATTCTTTTTAACTTTATCATTATTATTGTTATTATTATTGTTGTTGTTAATAATATTATTTCCATTATCATTATTATTGTTATTTAAATTATCATCTTTTTTTCCACTTAATATAATAATTACTATTATTACGATTATAATAGCAACTACAGCTATTATATATGGTAAATATTTTTTTATATCAAAGCCATTATTGTTTTGAGGCATATTATTATAATTTTGATTTTGAGTTTGAAATTGTTGATATGGAGGATTATTAGCTTGGTTATTAAATGATTGATTATTATTAGCAATTAATGTCCCACATTTAGTACATATTTTATCTCCTTCCATTAATTGATTACCACACTTACTACAATACATATAAAACACTCCTTATTTTCATTATTTTATCACAAAAGAATACATTATTCTATAATCATTAAATAAAAAGATATTTTATTGTAAACAATAACTCATCAATAGTATATGTTATCTTGTTAAGCTGTTAACAAACTTTGAATATAAATAATGCTAAATTTTTTACAAATAAATTTTCTATAATCTTAGTATATAGTCAATATTCAAGCTATTATTATTTAATAAAAAAACATATGATTTTTTTTCATATGTTAATTTAATTATTATTCATCTTCTTTACTTTTATTAATTAATACTAAAATAATAATTAATGCTAGTATTGAACCAAAAATTATATAATACATTGTATAATTTGATTTTTTAATTTCTTCTGGTGTTTCGTTTTTATCAACGATTTGTTCTTCATCTGTTTCCTTTATAATTGTAAAATTAGTTTTAGCTTCTCCTCCATCTTTAAAGGTAACTTTTAATGAATATTCTCCTTTTGGTAAAGTTTTTAAATAACTATCTTTTAAAGTAACAACTGTACTTCCACTTGAAACAACATAATTACTTGGATCTAATAACTGTCCATTTACATAAACATTTAAGAATAATTTATAATCAGCATTAATTTTAAAATTTGCTGGTTTATCTTTGTAAGTAAGTATTTCTTGATTAGAACCTTCAATTACATAATAATTTTCAATATTTTCATTAGTTTTAATTTCATTTTCATCAGATTCTTCTTCTGGTTCTTTTGGAATAACAGGTGCAAGAATCTTTTTAACAGATACTTCAATTGTATAATTAGTTATAATGTTAGTTAAAGTCAATTTATTATCAACTAACTCACTAGTTTTATCTACACCATTTACTTTTATAGATAATAACTTATATCCATCTTTAACTTTAATTGTAATATCTTTATTACTACCATATTCTTCATAAGTAATACCACTTGGAGTAATACTTACTTGATTTGAATCAAATTTAATTACATTAATTGAAAATAATTCTTTTTTATAAGATACATTTATTTCAATATTTTCATATACATCAATATTTAGTTTGTTATTAGTTATTAATACGTTTACTCCATTTACAAACACTTTGTCAATTACATATCCTAAATTTGGAGTAAATTCAATTTTAACTTTTGTTCCTTCTAAAACATCACTAATACTTGCAGTTACAGTTCCATTACCAGAACTATTTGTAACAACATTATAGATTCCTTTAACGTATACTTCAATATTTATATCTTCTATTTGATTATAGTTATCTAAATCAGTTGGAACATACTTAACTAAGAATACTTTTGTTCCTTCGGCATTCATTACTTCACTAGGATTTTTCCAAACAAATCCTGAAGGTAAAACAATTGTATCCAATGAATTATTTTTAATACCAATTAAATTAGTTGGTAATGTATAAGTTGGATTTATCTTATTAATAACGAAATTATATGTAACAGTACCAGAATAAGTTACATTTGAATCAGATATTTTATATGTAACAGTATACTTTCCAGCATTTACTGGAGCACTAGTACTATTATATGAAGTACCATCAATACCATTATAAATAACTTCCAACTCTGAGGCGATTACCTTATCACCTTCAACAGTAATTGTTCCTGATGGCATTTTAGGATTTCCGTCATAATCAAATACTTCATTATCATTTAAACCAGATATTATTAGTTCTTCTTTATCTAAAATTTTTATAAATACATCTTGAGTTTTATCGTAAAATTCAACTTGTCCAT
Organism: Mycoplasmatota bacterium; assembly: GCA_012512795.1. Taxonomy (GTDB): domain Bacteria; phylum Bacillota_I; class Bacilli_A; order RF39; family UBA660; genus CAG-1000. The sequence goes on along the minus strand of JAAZDL010000158.1, from coordinate 2,864 downwards.
CACCATTAATATCATAACTTGAAAATATTAATCTTACACCAATTGTTTGTGAAGGAGCAGAATTTTCTATTATTAATTTTTTCCCACTAATATTTACACCTGGATAAGGCCCTAACAGTGAATAAGTAACTCTATCTTTAAGTGTTGTCTCATTTAAGTCAAATATAGATAACAAATTAAGTTCACTATTTCTATTAACAAATAATGTAGTATTTGTTTCATTATCATTTCCAGGAGCAATTATGAAATTAATATTAGTTGGTACAATATTATAACTAGCTTCTACAACTATTTCGACTGTATTATCACCTGAAAAATAATAATATTCTGAATATTCATTTTCAGTTTTTATTGCAATATACACAAGCGCAGTTCCTGTTCCAACAAATAAACCAGATCCACTTTTTGGAACTATATGTCTTACATAAGTAACATTGCTTACATTTGCATTATATGATACTTGATCAACAGTTAATGCAGGATTACTATAGTTATATATTTTATTACTAATTAAAACATCACTAATAGAAAGTTCTTTTTTATAAATTGTGAAATTAATTGTTTTAGTAAATGTTTTATGATTTGTTCCTTCTGCTATAGTAACTTTTAATTCATATGTACCAGGTTTTTCTGGTCTTACAGTAGATGTTTCACCAGTACTATCTTTATATTGATATGTTTTAGCTCCATCACTAGGATTATCAATTATAGTTGGAGTGCTTGCTGTATCACCATATGTCCAATTATTCATAGTTATTGTTGGATTGATAGTTGCTTTTGAAACAAAAAATGTAACTGTACCTAAATAGTATTCATTACTTCCCACTTTTACAGTAATATTTGTGGAATAAGTCCCTGAATTTAAACCAAGTTTCGCTTTTATTTTTAAAGTATTGTTAGAACTATTTCCCGCTATAGTCTGAGGTAGTGTACCAATAACTTCAAAAGCACTTGTATTAGATAATATAATATTATCTATCGAAATAGAAGTACTATGATTATTTCTAATATTTAAATCGTATTGATCACTTGTTAAATATCCATATTCTTTATCTAACATCGAAACTGGATCTAAAGTTAATTGTGTCTTACTCTTTATTTTTATTGAATTTTCCACAGCAGAAGATGCATCATCATTTAAATTCGTATGTAAAACATCGTTAATATATAAATCATTTTTTGATGAATCAAACAGTGAAGAAAAAGGAGTATTGTAGTCAACTAATGCAACATTTGTACCAAGCGATGCTGCTTTATACTCAAAATTATCTAAAGATATATTAATTTCATTGATATTAAACTTTTGAGTTGAAACAAGTCTATGTTTTCCACTAATGTTTGTGTTTTTGAAAGAAACGTCTAGCCCAGGTCTATTAGCCTCTGTTCCATTTGCAAAAAGGAAAAACCTTCCACCAGTATTATTTGATTCATAAATCCCGTTATCTAATTTTACTGTAAGTTTATTTGTCAAATTATAAACCCATATACCAATAACATTTTCACTAGAAGTTGATACTATTTTTCCATTTTTCAAAGTTGAAGAATCTGTCATAACAAATTCAAAATTATCATAACTTACAGCACTATATATACTAAATTCCATTTTAGAATTACTTGATATAGTATAACCATTTAAATCAATGGTTTTTTTATAACTTGAGTTGTTAGTACTTTGAACAAAAGAGCTATTATATACAAAATTATCATTTAATTTAATTATGTCTATATTAAAGTCAGATAATGCCTTTATAAATTCACTTTCATTGTTAACAAGTTGGCTTGTTTCTGCATATATACTTGACACTCCAAGTATTCCCATAACTAAAAATGTAACTATAAAATTTATTGTTTTTTTCATAAAAACCTCCATACAAATATATTATATCTTATTATTTAATTTTATCAATCTTTTTATTTAAAAACTATATTTTAAGTTATTATTTTTTTAAAAGAAGTTATTCAAAATAAAAAGTGGAGCCTTTCGGCTCCTTCAGGGGGTGCCTAGGTAGTAGTTTATACCAATTTAGAAAACATTAAAACCCTTATAAAATAAGGGTTTGTGTTTAGCAGAGTTTATATTGATTTGCTAAAATTTAACGTAATTTAGAGTTTATCGCACCTAAAATCGCACCTAGAAATTTTTGTGGTTTTTGTTAGTTTTTTAATATTTCATCCACTATATTTTTATATTTACTATTATTTATTTGTTGATCCAATTCCTTTGCCATATCAATTATTTTGATTTCAATCATTTTTTTATTTGGCATAAGCTCGTTATATAATTCAATTAATTTATCATTATTATCTTTTACATATTTGTTATTAGTATCGTACATCAAATATTTTTTCATAAGCCTTTGACTTTTATCAACATCAATAAAATAAAAAGTTATATTAATAAGATTTACATATGTGCTTGTATTAATAAGATTCAAATCAAAATCACTAACTATATCAACTTTTTTATTAAGAAAATTCAAATACATGTACTCCATTAAAACAATACAATATTTTAAATTGTTAATCATATATTTTTTATATTTTACGGTTTTGGAAAGATATGACATTAATTCTTTCATGCTAGATGGATGTATTATCTTACATAAGTATTTATAGATTTCATTAAAGTCTTCTTTTTCAAAATAATTTGTAAATATTTTATCACAATTATTTTCTAAAATTACACGAAAATCTTTTGGTTGTGAATCTAAATTTACTATAATATTGTTATCATATGATGTAGATATTACATATATAATGTTTTCATAAGTAGTTCGTAATATTGCACAAGCATTTAATAAATCATCTTCTTTTAACAATCTATTTGTTAATTCGAAATTTCTTATTATCTCATTGTATATATG
>JAAZDL010000157.1 GCA_012512795.1 Mycoplasmatota bacterium | reverse complement strand
GATTGCTTCTTTTTCACTAGATGATGTTGAACTTAATAAAAAATATGCTATTTTGTGTTATATAGGTTTTTTATTTCTATATCCTATGACTAAAAAAGAAATTAGAAGTTCATCATATATGCTTTTTCATATAAATCAAGGTATAAATTTATTTATTTTTGATATTATAGTTTTTGTTATTTGTGGAATATTAAATTCTATGTTTACAAAAGTATATGCATATAGTAGTTCTACTCCTATATTAGTTAGTTTTATTTGTTATATGCTATATTGCTTAGCTATTATATTATCTTTATATGGTGTGATTAACACTTTTAATGGTAAGTCTAGAGAACTTCCTGTCATATTTAATTTTAATTTAATAAAATAAAATCCATTAACAATGGATTTTTTATTGTAAAAGCTTTATAATATTATTACGGAAGGAGAAAAAATGAAAATAAAATATTTTGATAATGCTGCTACAACTGCAGTAGATAAAGATATAATTAATTACATGATGCCTTATTTTAGTGAAAACTATTATAATCCATCATCTATATATACACCATCTAGAGAAGCGTTTAATGCAATAGAAGAATCTCGTAAAAAGGTCGCTAATGTTATAAACGCAAATGCAAACGAAATATATTTTACATCTGGAGGAACAGAAAGTGATAATCTAGCTATTAAAGGATTTGCTTATGCTAATAAAAAGAAAGGAAATCATATTATTACATCATCTATTGAACATCCTGCTGTTATAAATACATGTAAAACACTTGAAAAAGAAGGATTTGAAGTTACTTATTTAAAAGTTGATAATAATGGACTAATAAGTCTTAATGATCTTGAAAAAAGTATAAAAGACAATACTATTTTAATATCTATTATGACTGCTAATAATGAAATAGGTACTATTGAACCAATAAAAGAAATAGGTAACATAGCTAAGAATCATAACATTGCTTTTCATACTGATGCTGTTCAAGCAATAGGAGCAATGAATATTGATGTTAAAGATATGAATATAAGCATGTTAAGCTTATCTAGCCATAAATTTTACGGTCCTAAAGGAGTAGGGGCTCTTTATGTTAAAAAAGGAACTCTTATAAATAGGCTAAATGATGGTGGACATCAAGAAAATAATAAAAGATCTGGTACAGAAAATGTACCATGTATAGTTGGACTTGGTTTTGCCATTGAAAAAGCACATAAAGAATTAGATGAAAATGTAAAGAAAATAACTGAACTTAGAGATTATTATATTAAAGAGATTGAAAGTAAACTACAAGATGTAATATTAAATGGAGATAGAGTAAAAAGACTACCTGGGAATGCTAATTTTTCATTTAAGCATATTGAAGGTGAAAGTATATTATTACTTTTAGATGCTAAAGGTATATGTGTATCAACAGGTTCTGCATGCTCATCTAAGTCACTTGAGCCTTCTTATGTTCTTTTATCAATTGGACTTGCTCATGAAGTAGCTCATGGTTCGATAAGAGTATCTATTGGAAAGCATAATACAAAAGAAGAAGTAGACTTCTTAATAGAAAGTATAATTGAAGTGGTAAATAAACTACGTGAAATGTCACCACTTTATGAGGAGAATTAATATGTATTCAGATAAAGTAATGGATCATTTTCAACATCCTAGAAATGTTGGCGTTATAGAAAATGCTGATGGAGTTGGTACTGTAGGTAATCCAGTATGTGGCGATGTAATGAAAATGTATTTAAAAATTGACAATGATGTTATTGTTGATATTAAATTTAAAACATTTGGTTGTGCATCAGCCATTGCAACATCATCAATGGCAACTGAAATGATTAAAGGAAAAACTGTAGATGAAGCTCTCGAACTTACTAATAAAGCAGTAGCTGAGGCATTAGATGGTTTACCACCTGTTAAAATGCACTGTTCTATATTAGCTGAAGAAGCAGTAAAATCTGCGATAGAAGATTACAAAAACAAACAAAAATAAAATCCTGAAAAGGATTTTTTGTTTTGTGAAATATTTATTTTTTTTATTGACATAATTTTGAGAGTGTCATATAATGAATAGCGTGCTATGTTTTAAGGAGAAGTGTTATGAACCAAAGTGTTGAAAAAAGAATCTTTATATTTCAAAAAATAATAAATAATTATATGATTACTCATAGAAATAAAAACTTATCGCTTTATGGCTTAACAT
>JAAZDL010000156.1 GCA_012512795.1 Mycoplasmatota bacterium | reverse complement strand
TCAGTAAGAATAAATTTTGATAAAGAAAATTTTAATGACATTTTGGCTTTAATTGATTATTTATCAATTTTTAATGAATATAATAATTTTTATTGTTATTGTATTCCTATATATGATGATAATACTAATGAAGAAGTAATAAATTATAAAGATTCTAATTACTATTTTAGTAAAATATTTAATAAAATGATTGATAATAAGCTTATAAAAACCGAAAAATATTTCAATTTGAAAAGGAAAAATTCTTTTTGTCGAGCTACTAACGAGTGTTCAAGAGTATTTGATGTTTTTGGTAATCAATATAAATGTACTCATTTAGATAGAGCACATATGGTTAATACTAATATACCTAATGAATGTAACTCTTGTATATATTTGCCACTTTGTCAGGGGGGGTGTTCTGTAAAAGATTTAGATAAGGATAGATGTTACATATATAAATATTGTTTTAATGAGGTATTAAATGCTATTATAAGATTAAGAAATATAGATGCAAGGATAATGGAGGATAAATGAATATTGAAAAATGGAGAGATAATATTATTGACCCATATAGTATTAAGTTCAATAATAATTTAATAATTAAAGACATTCTAAGCTATCCTTATGCAGCAAATGATGTATATAAATGCCTTGGTAATGATTGTATATTTTATTTAAAAGTACAAAGAGATGATAAAGGTAATATCAATAACGAAAGTAATATTTTAAAAGAACTAGAGAAATATAATTTTTTAATTCCTAAGGTATTAGATAGTGGGAAAGTAGATAAATATGATTATATAGTAACAAGCGAATTATTAGGATTAAGGTTATCACAGATTGAAGATTTTAATAAATCGGTGTGTTTAAAAGAATATGGTCGTATGCTTTCCCTAATTCATGCCATTAAACCTAATTGTGATAAAATTAAAATAAGAAAAATTAATGATATTCCTGATTATGAAATATGGAAAAAATATCCTATATTAAAAAAATATATAGATTGGTTAGAAAAAAATAGAATAGAAATGAATTATAAAACTTTTATTCATGGAGATTTTCAATACGCCAATATATTATATAAAGATGATAAAATAAGCGGCATATTAGATTGGGAATACTCTGGAATGGGATCAAAAGAACAAGACATTGCGTGGGCTATTGTTAGAAGACAAACACAAAATTTCTTAAGAACAAAAAAAGAATTAGAAATATTTTTAAAGGGGTATAAGGAAATTGGTTCTTATAATGAAAAAGATTTTAAATGGTACTTAGTTAATTCTTATGTACATTTTTATATAATTAATAATGAGAAAGATAAAAAATATTCGAAATTTGTGCTTAGAAAGATAGAAGAGTTAATCAGGTAACAGGAGGCTTTATGAATTCAATTAGTAATGAGGATATAGTATTTGAAGAACAGTATTTAAAAGATGTAAGAGAAATAGTAAAAGAAAACTTAATTAATGCTAAATCAGAATCGTCAATAAAAAAAGAAAAATCAACATCACTAAAAGAATATGTGTGGAATAGTGTTAATACTTTAAATTGTGAAATAGATAAATTAGAGGCTTATCATTATTTTGAAGAGGCAACTAAAATAGAATTTGATTCCGTATCAAAAAAAGATAAAGAAACAAATATTTGATAATCTTATTACTAAATTAAATAAAGATATAAATATAATAAGTCTTTATAATTATTTTTTGGATATTAATAATTTAAATAGAATAACATCCGAATTTGTTCAATATGAAGATATTCCTTTGTTACTATATATTAAGTTTGAGTTATTTGGATATCCAACAGATACTAATATCAAATACATTACTATAGATGAAGGTCAAGACTATAATTATATGCAATATATGATTATGAGAAATATATTCAAGAATGCATATTTTAGTATTCTTGGAGATATTAATCAAACTTTGAATTATTATATAGATTATTCTAGTTTAAAGGATATTGAATTAGTAATAAAAGATTCTACATATATTGAATTAAACAAGACTTATAGATCTAGTAAAGAAATAATGGAATATACTAACAAAATATTTAATATTAGTAATTACGAAGTTATTAGAAAAGATAATACTACTCCAATAATATTTAGAGATATAAAATATGATATAAATAAAGATATAGCAATGTTAAAAAAGAAATATAATTCTATAGCTATAATTGTTAAAAACGAAGATTCATTAAAAATAAATGACTTAAAAGTTGCGACTTCAGAAGATAAAGAAATTAGCAAGATAACAATTATTCCTGTGTATCTAGCAAAAGGATTAGAGTTTGATGCGGTAATTGTATATGGAATAGATAATAAGGACATATTAAATAAAAAAAATTTTTATGTTGCGTGTACAAGAGCCCTTCATCAATTAATAATATATAACTAATAAAGCTTTAAAAAGATGTCAAAAACATCTTTTTTTTGATATAATTCATATGGGTGGTTACAATGAAAAGGAAAATAGCTTTTTATGCTCACAGTTTAGAAATTGGTGGAATAGAAAAAGCACTTATAGCATTATTAAAAAATATTGATTATAAAAATAATAATGTAGCGTTATATTTAGAAAATAAAAATGGAGTA